>JABMOT010000118.1 GCA_013202385.1 Fidelibacterota bacterium | reverse complement strand
TGTATGCAGGGGTCATCTGTGGGAAAGTTCGGTGATGTATCAGACTCTGGTGACCTAATTTTAGCTCGCTAGGCCCAAGGATAAGTTTTTGAACTGATTTTACATCAATCCGTGAAAATCTGTATGGATCCGTGGCTTAACTAAAAAGAGGCCGTCTCATGTTCTGAGACAGCCTCTTTTTTGCATTATTCTGAACTGAGTAGTTTGAATCAGGTGAGTATTCTGGCCATATACATGGAATCAACCACAGCTGTGAGCTCAACATCAATAATTTGGTTTTCCAGCCCAATTTCATGACTTGCAACATGGATTTTGAGATAATTTTCTGTCATACCAGATATTTGGCCATTGTGACGGCTTTCAAAGAGGACTTTTTGGGGTTTATTAATCTGTCGCAAAGCAAAGGCCATATTCTTTCTTTGCGAAAGATCAGTTAAGCGCTTGTTGCGTGCTTTTCGCTCTCTTAGTCCAACTTTCCCCGGCAATTGTATTGCCTCAGTATTCGGTCGTTCCGAATACGTAAACACGTGGAGATAACTAATATCGAGACTCTCAATAAGAGAATACGTTTGCTCAAATTCAAATTCATCTTCGCCAGGAAAACCTACAATCACGTCAACCCCGATCCCAGCATCTGGCATTTTTGAACGCACGGCTTGTATTCTATCCTTATAAAGCTCAACACCATAACGCCTTTTCATGAGTCCAAGCACCGTATCAGATCCAGCTTGGAGCGGAATGTGAAAATGTGGCAGAATAGTTCTGGATCTAGCGACAAAATCTATGATTTCATCTGTCAGTAAATTGGGTTCAATGGATGAAATGCGGTAGCGCTCGATACCCTGAACTTCATCTAATTGCTGCAAAAGGTCGATGAGCTTAAAGTCATTCCCAAAGCGATAGTCCCCCACATTGACACCCGTAAGAACAATTTCTTTGACACCCAGTGCTGCGATCTCGTGTACCTGCTCCATGAGAATATCTGGTGCAATACTGCGGCTTTTTCCGCGAGCCATTGGTATGGTACAATAGGTACATGGATAGTCACACCCATCCTGAATTTTAAGGAAGGATCGGGTTCGGTCTCCCACTGAATATGAAGGCGTACATCCATGAATGTCATCAATCTGGCTATCCTGGATAATTAGCGGTTCTGAATGACTCGTTTCAAAATCAATGTGCTGGAGAATATTAAATTTTTCCTTGGCACCCAATACCAGATCAACAGCAGCGGATTCAATGATGGCATCCGGTCTGAGTTGAGCATAACAACCGATTACCGCGATCTTGGAGTCAGGAGAGATTCGTTTTGCGCGATGAACTATTTTTCGAAACTCCCGATCTGCATTTTCAGTGACAGAACATGTATTGATTACATATAAATCTGCTGCTTCGTTGAATTCCTTCTTGATGTAGCCAGCAGCTTCGAATTTCCGGGCAATTGTTGACGTCTCTGCATAATTAAGCTTACAGCCCAGTGTATGAAATGCGACCTTTTTTATTCTGTTTTGCATCGATCTATTATAGTCGACATTTCATGAGGAGAAAGTCGATTTTATACCATGATTTAGTTATGGTGTCTGGATAATGTTAATGTTATCATCAGATATATATTAGATTCATACCCAAAACCGACCCGAATTCAGTTTGATTTTTTTCCGCTGAAATTAATTTGCAATCTCAATGAAATTAGGAGATCAATAATTCATGCATGAGCTCACTTTCTTCAGGACCTGGCTACCTGTTATCTATCTGTATGTAGCTGGTGGAATTATTTTTTTGGCTGGAATGACTATTATTGTTAAATCAAAATCACTCAAACTTGACCGACCCATGCACAAACGTTGGTTCTATGTACTCCTTTTCGGGTACTTTTATTATCTGGGGATTCATACTTTTTTAACTTACGCTGCGCTGAATTTCTAGGAGAGAATCATGGAACAAGCTATACATACCACACCGATCTTCTGGATTATCATAGCCGGATATTTTGTATTGATTCTGGGTTTCGGTTCCTATTTCGCCAAATATAATAAAAACACAAATGACTTCTTTTTTAGTGGCCGAAGATTTTCCTGGTGGCTGATCACCATGTCCATTGTGGCTACGGGCGTGGGTTCCCACTCCTTTTTGAAATATTCTGCCAAAGCCTTCGAGCATGGATTTTCATCTACCATGACCTACATGAACGATTGGTTCTTTTTACCCTTTTTCCTCTTTGGGTGGCTACCGATTGTCTACTATACCAGAATTCGATCAATTCCTGATTATTTTGAAAGACGTTTTAACCGTAATGTTCGAATTCTGGCAACCATTGCCATTCTAGGTTACATGATCGGATATATTGCCATTGGTTTTCTGACCATGGGTAAGACCCTCGAGCCCCTTTTGGGCTGGGACCTGTATACAATTGTGTGGGTAGTAGCAATAGTCGCAGGTATTTATATCACCTTTGGGGGCCAAACAGCGGTGATATTCACCGATCTTGCACAAGGCTTCGTGCTCATCTTTGCTGGACTTCTGGTCTTTATTTTGGGTATCAACTATCTCGGCGGTTTTGATATTTTCTGGAATGCCCTGCCGGCAGATTTCAAACTGCCTTTGGCTCATTTTAATAAACCGAGCAATTTCAATTTTGTTGGGATATTCTGGCAGGATGGCGTGGCAGGATCAGTGGGCTTTCTTTTCATGAATCAGGGCTTGATCATGCGATTTATGGCCACAAAATCTGTGAATGAGGGGCGGAAAGCTGCAGCATTCAATATTCTATTCCTGCTACCCATCTCGACTGTAGTTGTAAGCAATGCAGGCTGGATTGGCAAGGCCATTAGCATTGTTACCCCGGAAAAATGGGATACAGCTATCAAACTTGACCATGTCTTCACCCAGGTAGCTTCGCTGGTGACAACCTCAGAGGTGGTCTTTGCGTTTATTATTGCCGCTGTTGTGGCGGCCCTCATGTCAACCGTGGATACCTTGATAAATGCTGTGGCCGCTGTCGTGATTAATGATATTTACAGACCCATCGTAAAAGACAGGGATGATAAACACTACCTTCATGCTGCTATGGTTATTTCTGCTGGAGCCACGTTACTGGGCGTTGTTGCTGTAACATTTTTTGATAATTTTCCAACTTTATATGAAGCCCATGGATTTTTCCATAGCACGATGACCCCACCCCTGGTGATCGCCATTTTTCTGGGAATATTCTGGAAAAGATATACAACCCTTGCTGCGGTCGCGACATTCCTGGTCGGCGCCGTCCTCATGTGGCTGGGCAATAAATACCCTGCAGGTCTGATCGGTCCATTTGACCACGGTATTGAGATGGATGTTACCCATCCCTATACTTATATCCGTGCACTTTATAATACGCTGGTCTGTCTTGTATCTGGCGTCGTATTTTCCTTCATCTTTACGCGTAAGGTCGAGGTGAAAATCGAAATATTTACTGCAAAAGTTGTATCCAATGCCAAAGCTCATCTCCACAGTACTGACAGCCCCGTTTCTGCTTTCGGAAAAGTATATTACACCCTGATCTGGGGCTTCGCAAATATGATCAACTCTTTTGTGCTAAACGCTGCAAGTGACGAGAAACTTGATGGAATTACAGTTTGGACGCTGGACAAGGCTCGAGAGATGTTCAAGGGCTCGAAACCAAACGATGTTCCCGGTGAAGAACCCGTTGTCCATTGGAAAATTGAAGCGTCCAGTGATTCATATGTTCGATTCTCTCATATGCAGATGAAAGAAATGGCTGCCAACGTTGGAGATCTCGTTTATCTCAGTGATAAACGTCGCTGGTTAGGCGGCTTAAAATCGGTTCACTCAGTATATGCCGAACCGCATGATGAAGACGGTGTCGTTTATATGACACCCGATTTAATTGACGCGGGGCTATTGGTAGAGGGTAGAGCACTACGTGCTGAAAAAGAAATGTAATGAAAGCATTCCAGCTCCTCCCTATTTTCGCGCTAATGATCTGTCAGCCTAACGGATTATCTGGTCAGACTCAATTCCAGGTCGCCTTTTGGAATGTGGAAAATCTCTTTGACACTCTAGATAATTCTGCCACATCAGACGAGGATTTCACACCTGCTGGCAAGTATGAGTGGACTGAAGGGCGCCTCACAAAAAAATGTCAGAACCTTACCCAGGTTATTCACGACATGAATGCCCAGAATGACCTGGCTATTCTCGGTCTGGCTGAAATAGAAAACTTCGAAGTATTGAATAGACTGAACCAGCAGTTTATAAAACTCGGTTGGTCCGCCGTCCACAAGGAATCCCCCGATGAGCGTGGCATTGATTGCGGACTGCTCTATAATCCGAAGCTTCTCAGACTCGTTAACAAGCAGTTTTTAACCATTTATCTCGCTGGTGATGAAAAGACAAGAGATATCATTGAAGCAGAATTCAGACTAGCAGACGATCCAAGCAAACATTCTATCTATGTCTTTGTTAACCATTGGCCGTCCCGATGGGGCGGACAGGCTGTTACGGAACCCCTACGTAGAGTTGCTGCCTCCACCCTGCGTACCCGTGTGGATCAACTATTAGTTAAGGATTCACAGGCAGATATCATCATTTTAGGCGATTTCAATGATTATCCTGACGATCCATCTCTAAACGAAGTGCTGAGAGCCCATAAAATGAGTCCAAATGCTTATCCAAGTGATCTTATTAATACAACATGGAAACTCGATGAAGACCCAAATACGGGCACTGTTATGTATCGAGGGAAATGGACTGTGCTGGATCAGATCATCATTTCTCAGGGAATGACCGATAAACAATCCTATAGCTGGGGTTTCGAATCTACTCATCCATTTACACCAGACTACATTTTTGAAAAAGATGGTGATTACTCCGGCTGGCCTTTGCGCTCATTTCGCGGTACCCAATACTCTGGGGGTTTTTCTGATCACCTTCCCATAGTCTGCACTGTAAATTTTTCAAATATCAAGAAAATATGAATATTGGATTCGTAGCTGCTGAGGTCGCCCCTTATTCAAAAGCAGGGGGCTTGGCCGATGTAGCTGGAAGTTTACCTCAGGCAATTTCGGCCTATGTTTCTGAAGTGCATGTTTTCACGCCGCTATATGGTGTGATTGACGCACAAAAACATAATATCGTGATGAGTGGAATTGTAGGTACCGTCCGTCTTGGTGAGTTTGATGTGCCCTATTCAGTCGATCAGATTAATGCCAGTAAGAATGGTGTGAAAATCTGGTTTATCAAGTCTGAGAAATATTTTTCTAGAAATGGGATATATACTGAAGCAAATGGCGAAGGATATGAAGACAATAATCAACGTTTCATTTTCTTCCAACTCGTCATGTTAGATCTGTTGATACGTGAGAAGTTCAAGATTAATGTTTTGCACTGTAACGATCATCATACAGGACTATTACCCAGTCTCATAAAAGCTGTTGGTCTCAAAATTAGAACCGTATTTACCATACATAATTTTTTATATCAAGGTCATTTTTCCAATGTTGACCGTCAGCTCTTGCCAGAGGGTCTTTATCCCTTCCTCACAAAAACACAGTGGGACAACTATAGCGCCCTTTTAGAGGGCGTTGACCATGCCGATATCGTTAATACTGTCAGTCCTGGCTATGCCCAGGAATTGCTTGATGGAAACGATCTCGATGAGCATAGCCTCTCCCGCATACGTTCAGCCAGCAAACGATTTAGCGGTATTATTAACGGTATTGATATGGAGACCTGGAACCCAAGTAGTGATTCATACACACCCTTTCATTTTTCCATAGATTCCTTAGCTGGAAAAGCTGAAAACAAACAAGCATTATTGAAAATGACAGGTCTCGATTCCGATATAAATGCGCCTGTCCTCGGGTCGATTTCTCGACTTGTGGAAAATAAAGGGTTTTTACTTATTCTCGAGGTATTGGATGAATTTGTTGCACAGGGAGCAAAATTCATCTTTCTTGGATCTGGTGACCCAGGTATCGCAAAACAATTGCAAAGTGCCAGCCAAAAGCATCCTGGCCGCATCGCTTTTGATAATGGATATAATGAGCCACTCGCCCATTTAATTGAATCTGGTTGTGATATGTTCCTCATGCCCAGCCGCTTTGAGCCTTGTGGACTCAATCAACTCTACAGTTTACGATATGGAACTATTCCCATCGTCAATAAAACAGGTGGACTTGGTGATACTGTTCAAAATTGGAAGCTAAATAGTGGAACTGGATTCGTTTTTGAACCTTACTCTGCAGAAATGCTGAGAGACGCATTGGCTAGAGCATTAACAACTTTTAAAAACAAAAAAGAGTGGGCTACACTTGTAAGAAGCGCTATGCTTCAAAATTATTCGTGGGATCAATCTGCTAAAAAATATATAGAGTTATATCAGTCATGAAAGCGAGGTTTATGTGAAAGAATCGAAGGTAAGATTAGGCGCAATAATTTTGGGTGGTGGCCGTGGAGAACGCCTGTCCCCGCTCACCTCCTATCGATCCAAACCTGCTGTTCACATTGGTGGAAAGTACCGTTTAATTGATATCCCCATCAGTAATTGCATCAATTCAGGGATCAATCTAATTCATGTGCTGACCCAATTTAACACCACGTCGCTTCATCGACATATCTCACGGACATACAAATTTGATCTTTATTCGGGAGGGGATATTGAAATATTAGCGGCACAGCAGACGGTCAAAAACAAAGACTGGTTTCAAGGTACAGCCGACGCAGTAAGATCCTATTGGGATCGATTCGAGCACATGAATGTCTCTCATTATCTCATTCTCGCCGGTGACCACCTTTACAAAATGGATTATTCTGAATTTTTTGAACATCATTTAAATTCAGGTGCAGATGTTTCTGTTGGAGTAAAACCCATGCCATCGGCGAGTGCCCCAGAACTTGGTGTTTTAAAAGCAAACAAGGATGGGAGCATCACTCGTTTTGTTGAAAAACCGCAAAACGAAGCGCTCATTAATGAGCTTTCAGAAATGATCGAGGGAGAGAATAAAGTTCTCGCATCAATGGGAATCTACATATTCAACAAATCCACTTTGAATGAGGTTTTGAAAATCCAGGGTGACGATTTTGGTAAAAATATCATTCCACACTCCATTGAGACTCTAAAAACAACTGCTTTTAGATTTCAGGGATATTGGGAAGACATTGGAACTATTAGAACATTCTTTGAAGCAAATATCAATCTGACAAAAGAGAACCCTCACTTTACCTTCTACGCTGAGGATAATCCAATTTATACACGGCAACGATTTTTACCAGGAAGTGAAATTCGTGGCGCCCAAATAGAACACTCCATCATCTGTGAAGGCTGTAAAATTGGGAACGCACAACTTGTTGATTCGATCATAGGAATTCGAAGTATTATTTGCGATGACGTGACCATAGAGCGCACCTATTTTATGGGAGCAGATTATTATGAAAATGCCTCAAACAATTCAATACCAATGGGAGTGGGTCAAAATTCTGTATTGAAAAATGTAATTGTTGACAAGAATGTTCGGATAGGGAAGAATGTGAAGTTAATCAACAAGAACAATGTTAGTGAATATCAAAGTGATACGGTGGTGATAAAAGATGGAATCATCATCATTCCTAAGAATGCAACCATTCCAGATAATTTTGAGATATAAGCCTGGCTTTTAAAAAATTAAATGTGTCGTAATTAGGAGGTTGATTTAGGGGTTTCGCTTTTTTCTGACTTTGTATCTGGTTTGGGTTTATCACTCCCCTCAGTTGATGCCCTGGAGGAACTACTCTTCCCTTTTGCATAATCCGTAATATAGAACCCTGATCCCTTAAAGATCAATCCGCTGCCACCACTAACCACACGTCTGACGCTGCCCTTACAATTGATACAATTGTCCAGAGGCAAATCAGACATCTTTTGAAATAAGTCAAAGTGAGTGCCGCAATTAAGGCATTCATATTCATAGGTAGGCATAGTAATTTACACTTTCAACTTCGTTTTATCTGTGAAACTTCTTATGCAGCACTTCAGCTACGTAGGGTGTAACAAATGAACTTATATCACCGCCAAAACTTGATACTTCCCTAACGATGGTTGAATTAAGATGAGTATAAGCCTCATGTGGCATTAAAAATACCTGAACTAAATCTGGGTCGAGAGTACGATTAACCAGTGCCATCTGGAACTCAAATTCAAAATCAGACATGGCTCTGAGTCCCCTGATCATAGCGACTGCATCTAGTTT
Organism: Fidelibacterota bacterium; assembly: GCA_013202385.1. Taxonomy (GTDB): domain Bacteria; phylum Fidelibacterota; class UBA8477; order UBA8477; family JABMPR01; genus JABMPR01. The sequence continues at coordinate 29,333 of JABMOT010000118.1, read as the reverse complement.
TCGGGCGTACTCAACAATAAGCCCATCAAAATATGAGACTCTAACGTTGTCAAGATGTGCGGTGGTCCGCTCAATCATGTCAATGCGCTCTTCGACGGAGAAAAGTGGTTGTTTGCCTATATTGCGACCCACTGATACCAGGACTTCATCGAAAATAGATACAGATCGTTCAATAATGTCCAGGTGTCCCAACGTGATGGGATCAAATGTACCTGGATAAATGGCTAAACGTTTTTTCATATTCCGCACGCCTTATATATTTGAATTTTTGTTTCTGCAACCACTTTTTCCTTCTCAAGGACAAATAGCTTTGAATTTAACGTGGATTCATCTCGTTTTGATTTCTCAAAAACGAATACACCTTGGGCAGATATATGAGCTTCGATGAGTCCAAGGATATCGTTAGAAATACCTTGATCATAGGGTGGATCAGCGAGGATTAAATCATATTTCTGACCAAGTCTTTTAAGAATAGAACCAACGTCTCCCACATACGCCTTAAATTGTTTTCCCCGATCTTTAATCCAGGTTTTCTGCATGTGTATATAGTTCGGATCTTTGTCGATGGATACTAACGATGCAGCACCTCGGCTCAATGCTTCAAAACCTAAAGCTCCCGTTCCACTATATAAATCTAACACATTAAGATCCTGTACATTGCGTAGGGTATCAAACAATACAGTTCGCGCACGATCGGTTGTGGGTCGTACAGTTCCGGTCTTAAGCTTGGGAAGAGAATGTCCCCTCCATTCCCCTGCTATTATTCGAGTCATGGTTTATATGTGAAGAAGATTGCGCCAATGGTAAGAGTAAGTTCATCACCCTGGAAATCAATATCAATTGAAGTCAGCCGAATATTATTTCGAGATTCTGCCCAGGATGATAAAATATATTGAATTTCTTGTATGCTGCCAGCAAAGGTGAATTTAGCTGGGTTTTCATCGACGCCTCTAGCAAGATCAATAATGATCTGCTTAAGATAATCATTAAAAGGATGAGCGAGAACATCAAGAAGTTTGAGTGCGCTCAGAATCTGCGGCTGAAAATCCTGTTCAGTATATAATATGAGTTCAAACTTACTGGTGAGTACCGCTTTTCCAGAACTGTAATCCTCGATGAAACTTCCTGAGACAAATTTATCCAGGGTTGATTTTACCTGACCAACCCATTCGCCACGCCGAGGTGCTGTTAGCTTTAGTGCATCTCGTTTTAAGAATAGATGCCCGGCACCAGACTCTGCTGGATAAACATCTATTAATTCGGTGACCAACAATAATAAAGACCTGTTATTGATAATACTTAAGTCATCGTCAGACAATATGACTTGTTTTTCGATAACGGGAATATAAACATAATCATACTCGCTTGAATCACTGCTGTCTTTTGAATCGATAAAAAGTGATTCATCATTTAGCTTAGCTATTGAATCAGCTAAGGCTGCAATATGTGATGTGACCGGCATTAGTGCATTGAAAAGAGATTCAGGTAGAATGCCATCCCCGTCCAGAGTGTCCTCAGCCATATCTAAATCGTTTGATTCTATAATGGGCATCCCAACCAAATTCATGACATAACTTTTTGCCTTATCGATGGAGGAAAAGAGCTCCCCTTTATCATACAAGTAATAGGCAAAGCTGGCCAGCATCATAATAAATATCAACAACTCCCTTAAGGAAATACGCTTCACATTCTTTTTGGATTTGGGAGTACTCTCTGTACTGGTTGGCTCGTTAGAAAATCCTGGATCTGATGGTTCATCCGTATCCTTGGATTGTTTTCCACTGCGTCGTCGACGCATGGTTTCAGCTATTTGCTCATCTTCCGAGAGTTCCTCATTGCGCAAACTTGTGGCCTGGAACTTGACCGACCCAAGAAGACCTCTGTCTTTTCTCAGATCAATCTTCATGGAAACGCTCCTGTATCTCCATACTTAAGGCTCCCAAAACGACAGCATACTCGTCAATATTATGATATTCTGGATCACGAAAATTAAAGTGTTGTACCAGATTGAGAATTTTGCAGGAATCTGGATACTGTTTTAAATTATTCAATACAGTGTCATCGCCGGCAGAGGTGAAGTAAAAGAGGTTGGTGATCACATTTTGTGGATCTCGTTTTCCCTTGATTGCCTTCTCAATTGAGTCTTTTACCTGAGTGATTAATTCATAATCTCCACGGGAGTGGTCAATTGTAATCTTGTAATCCCAATTTAGAGAGGCTTGAAACAGACCGATGAAATCTCCCTTTTGATACAGATGGCAAGAGATGCAATTCTCTCGATTATCCATAACGACTTGAATTCCACCCTCAGTATCCAATAGACCACTTGCTGCAAGAATATCTCCCAGCGCCTGTATTTCAGTAATCACCTTTTTAACTTCTAATTCAGACGATGCGAATATTTTTTGCAGCCAGGCATCAAAGGTTATGGGGATACCTATGGTAAGATAGTCGACGCCTTTTTCAGGAGATCGACTCAGCTCCTGATGAACAAGCGAGAATTGGGAAGCTGCACTTTCAAGCATCTCATCCATCCGCCACTTTAGAAATTTATTGAGATCTGGCCCCGATAGGGTCGCATCAACCTGGTGAATACCAAGTGGGAACCAATCGCTATCGATGACGATATGGGTTGAGTTATCAGGAAATTCTGCTGAATTTCTTATTTTAGCTATTTGGCTAGCCAGAGAAACCATTACCTCTCCATTGCTCATATCCGGCATCAGTAAGCCTTCTTTAATGCTTACTTTCCCAAGACTCTCAATGAAAGGTGTCCCTTTAAAATTTACCAGTTGGGCATATTTTATAGAGTTATGCGTAATGTGAATCGCCAGCATATTGCCTCAGTCTGTTATTTTAACCAGCTCTCTTCCCCATCTGCGATACGTCCGTGACTGGAATCCACCTGGGAAAAGAATAGATAGCGACTTTTCTCGATTGGCGCTGTAATCGGGGATTCTATGGTCAAATTTACATTATTTCTAACCGTGATTCTGAACGGAATATTTGTAACCGCGCAACGGCTATGCTCTTCTACGAGATTATAATGACGGTAGAGTTGTCTTTTTACGTACTTTTTATCAATGGTCGTATCCTGCCAACCGCCAAATGAGTCTTTGACCGTAAATAAGTCTTTTTCCAAAGAACCGGAAATAAATTCATCAGAAACCACGCTGAGACTGTCTATTTGAATAGAATCATAGTCTGCATACATATCAGTAATACGATAGAGGTTCTCTAAAAGACTGTCCTCACCAAATGTCATGATATAGGTTTCCATCCCATAGAATACTTTTTCAACTCTAGAAGTGTCACTCTTCTCAATAATATTTATTGACGCGACACTATCGGTACCATGAAAATTATATTTGTACCTAGAATTAAGTGTGGATGTAAGAAATATGAGTGAATCATAAGCCATCTCATGAATAACACCCACTTTATTGCGGAACCAAACGCCAGTAAAAGAGCTATCACCAATTTGAACTACTGTATCACGAGCGATTGTAAAAGTGGTGTCATACTCTGATAAAAAGGTTGGAAAGACATCGACTAAAATAGTGTCAGGTTCAAATTCGATAACTTGAGCTCCGCGCCAATCCAGAGTATCAACATTGGCTAGCCGCTGGGCTTCACTCACCACTTTGTATGTAAAGTCATGAATGTTGTTGGGCACGCCACTCAGTTTCTCGAAGAGCGCCATATTCATGTTGTCATACATTCTCAGAAACTTGTCAGGAATATTTACATAAAATGTATCTGACTCAGCTTCAACCGTCTGCCAGTTTTTAAAATCAGATTTTCTCTGAAGTGAGCTGGCCACAGATTCAACGACATCCATTGCGGCCTGCTCCCAATCCAGATCGCGCAAGTTTACCTGGGTTTTGTAATAGGCTTGCTCAAGGTTGACTTTGTAGAACAATTCTGCAATATTCTTGTGAATGTTTATATTGAAAATGGCGTTGGTTAGATCAACGTCTATATGTATTGAATCCATGCCCGCATTGGGTGAAGCCAAAGAATCTTTGGCCACATTAATAATATAATTGGCAATATAGGCACTGGGTTCACTATATCCAGTTAGCAAAGTGTAAAGTTTATTGCGTCGCTTGGAAATAGCCGCTTCCATATCCTGGACTTTTACATCTACTGGTACTTTAACCTTTATGTTACTCGTGTCGGTATAGATGAGATTGAGTTTCTCAGGAACATAATCTAAAGTGTCAGACAGGGTTAAAAATTCTGCCAATGCCATATCATAAAGTGTGTCGCCATAGGTGGCTGAATCATAGGCATCCATGACAAATAATTTCTTGTAAGCTTCAAGTGTTGTACCAAGATTCTCTTTAAAATTGGACGGTATGATAAAATCAATTCTTACTGGTCCATCATAGATTCCAGCAAAATCGGTTCTCCCAGATAGATTTGGATTTTTCGCAATACTATCCATGACAGCATGTACAAGAGGGTTTGAGAATTCGGGATATTTTGTATAACTGGTTGTTAAATAATTAAACATGGCAGTTGTGATGTTTTGATAAAGAATATCAAATTTATCAGAAACGATAAAGCTGAGCGGAATACTATCGACCTCAAGAGTTTGCTCGCCAACAAAATTTCCCTCCTCAAATCTCGTTTTAATTGTATCTAAAATCTGATAGACAGATTGAGGATTCGTATGATGGCTAGGTTCAAGTATTTTGAATAGATCAAGATGAAGTTTTCGATATAAATCCAGATATTCATCTGAGTAATTCACCGGGATGGATTTTCCGGCAAGCGGGATTTTGTGCATGCCATAATAGCTGTAACTGCTATCATTTTTTGCGACGAGTAAGCTATCCCTGACGCTATTAACCACTCTAACTAATTGTTCGCTATCCGTGGTATAAGATTTAACCAGCTGATAGTGTAGTCTTTCTGCCAAACTCATTGTATTCATCCGAAAGCGAGATTCGTCACGAAGTTTAGCCTCATAATCCCAGATTGTTTTCGGTATATAGATTACGCTTATAAATAACGTAATCAGAACTATTATTATCACCGTATTGGTTCTGTGATTGGCAAAAACGTCTTTACTCACGAGTCCTCCTCGATTACTCTATTGTAACTAAACCCTGAATGCGGGCATACATTATTTTTCCAATCCCCTTCACGAGGATTATATCTTCTTTATTCTTAAATGGACCATTTTGATCCGTATAAGCTCGGATTCTATTCGCAATTGCTGGTCCAACACCAGGCAACTTTGATAGTTCACTCACATCAGCAGAATTAAGATTGATCTTTTCAATAAAGGCATTGCTATCATCTAGCTTAGAATCCCCTGTTGAGATATGATCACTTATCTTCATACTGTCAAGTAGCGGCAACACTCCAGAATTGATCTTTGCAGCGATCTCCTTGAACTGTTGCTCTTCTTCATAAAACCGACTGGGTACCAATTGTTCGTCAAGACGTTGATTTCTAACCATTTTCAGTATGAAACCAATACCGAGGGTGGCAATCAAAAAATAAATTACAACCCGTTCTTGGCGTGTAAAATTTAGCAAGTTTCCTGCCTCATCATAGTAGGGATTTAATTTTTCTAAAGATACTCTCACTCTTTCCCCGTCCAATGTAGTAGTCAGACAAGCGCTGATATACTTCGCGCTCCTGCTTGCTTGGTTTTGTGGGGGTATCTATTTGAATTTTAACCATCTGATCACCGACCAAGTGACTATTTATCCGTGGGATACCCTTGCCTCGCAATCTCAATAATTTGCCAGATTGTGAGCCAGCTGGAATTTTCAAATTGACCTTGCCAGTCAAGGTAGGAATTTCCAAATCGGCACCCAATACGGCCTCCGCCATATTAATTACAAGCTCAAGATAAATATTATCTTCATCGCGAATAAACAGATCATGTTCTTTTTCATCAATCAAGACAATTAGATCACCTTGTTGACCTCCCCTGCGAGCAGCATTACCCTCGCCCCGGAGGGTCATATAATTTCCAGCATGCACGCCGGCAGGTATTTTGGCAGAAACTATGGATTCCTGCCTGATACGGCCATCCCCATGACAACTTTTACAGGGGTGTGCGATCACCTCGCCAGTTCCATCACAATTGGTGCAAGGTTGAATATTTACAAACTGTCCAAACATGGATCTTGAAACTTGTTGAACTTCACCGCGACCATGACAAACTGAGCAATTTGTTTTATCTGATTTATCCTTGGCGCCACTCCCGCTACAATCATTGCAAATCTCGTAGCGTTTCACTTTCATTTTTTTTGTAATGCCTGTGGCTATTTCTTCAAGAGTCAATGGCAATTTGATCTTCAAGTCGGATCCTTTGGCACGGCCACGACCCCGAGATCCGCCACCACCAAAGATATCTCCCAATCCACCGCCACCGCCACCAAAACCCTCCATAAATATTCTAAGTGCATCTGATAAATCAACTCCGAAACCACCGCCACCAAAACCGTCAAAAGGATTGCCACCACCGCCACCTTCAGGTGCATGTCCATATTGATCGTAGTGGGCTTTCTTCTGGTCGTCATTAAGAACAGAATAGGCTTCTGCAGCTTCTTTGAACTTGGCCTCAGCGCTCGCATCACCAGGATTTTTATCAGGGTGGTATTGCATGGCTATTTTACGATAAGCCTTTTTGATCTCAGCTTTTTCCGCCCCTTTAGAGAGACCTAATATTTCATAATAATCACGTTTAGCCATATTTATTGACTCACAACGACTTTGGCTGCACGCAGGATACGATCTCCAGATCTGTAACCTTTTTCATAAACTTGAATGACAACACCGGGCTTGTGATCATCTGCAGGTTGCATTGCCATGGCTTCATGCAATTCTGGATCAAACAATTCACCACTGGGATCAAAAGCTTCTACATCATCTGTGTCTTTTAAATATTTTTTAATTTGATCAAGGACCAGGCTAATACCGTGTAATTTGGTTTCAGAATTTTCATGCTCTTCCTCGTAAAGTGCTGAACGCTCCAGGTTGTCAATGATGGGAAACAATCCGATGAGAATTCGGTCCTTCGCGAAAGTAAGGGATCGTTCTTTTTCCCTTTCAACCCGCCGCTTTCCGTTTTCATACTCGGCAACCACACGAAGCATCTTTTCTTCAGCCGCCAAAACCCTGAGCTGTTGATCCACGAGCTCATCAGTTAGCAGTTCATTTTGTTCTTCTAATTTCGCTATTATTTTTGTGAGTGATTTTTCTTTAGCTGTCAATTTAACTTTGGTCGCTGACTTTACAGTCGCGTCTTTTTTGGATGTCGTTTTTTTTATTTTTTCGGTCATATCACTTTGAGTATTTTGTGTTAATTAATGATTCAATTTTATTTACGGTAAACTCAGCAAGACCAATGATTCTCTCATATTCCATGCGAGTTGGACCGAGGATATGGATTTCACCGTTACACTTGTTACCGGTATAGGCGATTGATATTAGGGACATATCTTTGAAGAATGCCTGGCCCAACTCACCCCCAATAAAAATGCTGGGCTTGCCACTGTGGAGCGGCTTGGGCAAATAATTAGGTAAGTTTCCATTGTCGATGGCTTCTAAAAGAAATTCGAGATTCCCAGGTTGAGCCATCTCTGGGTATTGCAATAACTGGTGCGTACCATAAGTACGGTAATCCGTAAGTGAGTTGGAATTGAGTACTGCCTGAAACTGTTTAAGAATTTGATCGATGATAGGGTTTTTTCGTGTGACTTCTACTGATCCCTGCTTGACAACATGCTGAACATCCTCTATTTCTCTGTTCGCAAATAAATCATTCAGTATGTTCTCTGCATCTCTAAGCATGGTCCTCGAAAGATTGGTCTCCAGCTCGAAAGCAATTGTTTTTATCTGATCCAGCGACATTTGTACAATTAAAAGGATAGAATCTTTGTCCAACTCATGCAGCGCAATAGATCGAATCCGAGTAGCATGTTCCTGAGGACGAGACATCAAAACCAGAGCGTGAGACATGTCCCCTAAAAATTGCGTTGTGTTCTTTATCAGGCGATCTAGATCACGGCTAAGCTCATCCAATCCCGATTCGTAATCTCTACGGACGTCTTCCTTAGGCAATTCTGACTCCATGAGTCTATCAACAAAATAGCGATAGCCCTTTTCTGTCGGAATTCTGCCAGCTGATGTATGTGGTTGCAATAAATATCCACCCATTTCAAGATCACTTAAAACATGTCGTAAACTGGCAGATCCAACCTTGAAATAGTCCATCGCTACCAAACGGGATGAGCCTACAGGATTTCCGCTAATAGCATAGTCTCTTACCAACCACTTGAGGACGTTTTCCTCACGATCTTTCAGTTCTTGTGGACTTTGTATATTCGCTCGATACATATCCAAACATAATAATTTTAGACCCCATTTAATACAAGGTTTTAAATACCCCAAGAGTTGCTATATAAGGGATTCAGGCTGGAGGACCAGCCAAAATAAACGTCTGCTGAACAATTGGGATATCTCGTCAAATTGGATGATTTTGCACGAGACAACTATAATCTCTGAATTGAATTTGGCAGTGAAATATTGTGGAGAAAATTATGCTACAAAGCGAAGCATACGTCTGACAGCCTTCAACACACCCAGTGATGATAGGCTCACACCAAACACAAGCAATCCCAGGATAAGCTCAGGATGGTTCATAATGCGGACTGGAAGATCAATTATGTGGTAATAAGCCAGCGATATTTCCATCAGTATGATTGCCAAAACTGCAATGCTAGCGCCCAAAAAACCAAGAATTCCGCCCTCCAGGAAGAATGGAGATTTAATCATAAAATCGCTGGCCCCCAGAAGCCGAATCGTTTCTATGAATTCGTAGCGAGCCAATATCATTAATCTGAGATTATTTGCCGTGAGAAATACTGTGGACAGAATAATCATGAATAATCCAGCTGTGGCAAGCGTGTAAATTAACTTCATGATACCTTGAACTTTTTCAAACAGGTCTTTTTTGAAGATCACTTCATCCACGCCATTAAGAATATTCACAGATTGGATAAATGAATGAATATACCCTGCAGATCGATAATCCTCTTCAAAGGTTATGCGAAATGAGCTGGGGAGCGGGTTGTCGTCCAAAAGAGAAAGCACATCTTCCCCAAATTCAGCGTTATAAAGTGCTGCCGCATCTTCCTTGGATAAATATTCCATTCGCAAAATTCCGGGATATTCATTGATGATGTCTGCCAGTTCTCTGGAATCTATGGTGGAAATATCATTTTTAAGAAATATTTCCAGATCATAATTCGCCTGCATATCACCTATATATTGAAGTCCGTTATCAACTGACAGAACTCCAACACCAACAACAAGCAAGGCTATTGCTACGGAAAACACTGAAATCATAAAGGGCATTCTCGAACGTCTAATGCCGACAATACCCTCTCTCATGATATAGCTCAGCTTCACTATTCCCTGTCCAATATAATCTGACCCGTCTCCATTGTTATTGTACGGGCTGGATCTCGCTTGATAAGTTGTTCATTATGGGTAGCGAATACGACGGAGGCACCCCGATTATGTGCTTTCCATATCCATTCGGTGACAACTGCGCTGGCAGTCTCATCTAAATGTGCTGTAGGTTCATCAACAAGCAAAATATCTGGAGAAATAACCAACGCTCTTGCCAGAGCAACGCGTTGCTGTTCTCCTCCCGAAAGTTCATGCGGATAAAGGGGCAATTTGGTTCTTAACCCCAAATCATCGGCCGTAGCAAAAACTTTTCGACGGGCTTCATCGGTCTTCATCCCCTGGATTTCCAGGGCTAGTGCAATGTTGCTATATATATCCCGATCAGCCAACAACTTAAAATCCTGGAAAACCATACCAATCCGCTGCCGAATTTTTGCTATGGTGCCCCTGTTGGTGTATGACGAATCCTGATCGAAGACACTAACAGAACCAGAATTAGGGAAAAAATCCATGTAGATCATCTTCAATATTGACGATTTACCACTTCCGGAATCTCCAAATAAATAAACGAACTCATCGCTTTTGATATCAAAATTCAGATCTCGTAGGGATATACCCGAATCAAACCTTAAGTGGACATTTTTAAATTGAATCATGGATTTTTCCTCAGCAAGACCATGAATCGTTCTGATTCACTCGTTCCTGTCTCAAGTGATTCGTCATCTAAAATTTGCCACCATTCAAAATCTGATGAGGCACAGAAATTCTCAACCTCTTCGATTTCGTAGGCTTTTTGAATGTGTGTTTCAACATCGACTGTGTCCACTTCACCTGTATCAAGGGTGAAAACCGATTCTGCCAGTCTGGAGATCGGATCATAATTGGTAATCCGTTCATAGCCACCGTTTTCATCATGGAATATTTCACGATATCCGCGAAAATGAGTCTGGCATAAAAGGGGTGTCACCACATCGAATAAAAGAATACCGCCAGGATTTAACAGGGAATAAGCATTTGCCATAAACAATTGTATATCAGTGACATCCAGCAGATAATTCAAGCCATCATGAAGATTTATAATGACATCGTATGCTTGCTGGGATTGATAATTGATCATATCCCCGACTGCAAAATCTATGTGAACCTGGTCGAGGTTGGCCTTTTCTCTGGCTATGTCTACCATATCGGAGCTTATATCAACCGCAGTCATATGCAAGCCACGTTTGGCCAATTTAATAGCCATTGACCCTGTTCCGCATGAGATATCCAACCAATGTTTTGCTGGATTAAATGGCTGGACCAGAAGCTCTATATCTTCTACCCAGATATCATAGTCAATGTAGTCCATTAAGCGATCGTAATAGGAAGCCAGTCGCTGATATGGTTGAATCTTGTGAATATTTATTTTGTGAACCATTGCTTTAGAATTTTCAGGAGCGACCATAGAATAAATATACATAAAAAGCTATATAGCCAGAGACAAGTATGATTCCTGTCAGGCGTCCAATTTTATTTCTCAAGCCCAGTGGAATCAACACCAAACCGAATGACATCATAATGAGGTATTGCACATGGGGAAATATTTTAACCAGTTCTCCATCAATTGAACGCGTTTCGAGAACATCTAACGGTTTGATCAGGCCTACCCCGCCCATGATGAACAGGATATTGAAGATATTGCTGCCAATAATATTACCGACAGATATTTCACCATGTTTACGGAAGGCTGCTACCAGCGAGGTGGCCAATTCAGGTAAGCTTGTACCCACGGCAATAATGGTGAGACCGATGACCATTTTGGGAATCTGAAATTCATCTGCGATCCAGACTGCACTTTTTACGAATAACCAGGCGCCAAATGAGAGTGCTAAACTACCTAAGAGCACCAGTAAAAGATTTTGCGAAAACGTACCTAAATTATTGTCCACATCTTCAACCGGAATTTCCTGAGGATGGCTATACAGATAGATCACATATCCAATCAGGAGAATGACCATGAGGAGACCTTCACCGCGAGAAACGACACCATCCAGGGACAATAAATACAGTAGAACACTGATGACAAATAGAAAAATCAACCCTTTATAAATTTGACGAAAATGCAAGGTGATTGGAAATATTAAGCCACTTAAACCGAGTATGAGCCCGATATTTGTAATATTGCTTCCAATAATATTCCCCATGGCAATCGTTGAAGAATCCTGCCAGACATTTGCGATAAGACTCACCACAAATTCCGGCATTGAGGTTCCAAAAGCCACTATTGATAAACCCACGATCATAGGCTTAACACCAAATTGTTGAGCTAAACGACTTCCACCTCTGACCAACCATTCAGCACCAAAAAAGAGTAATGCGGCGCTAGCAGCGATGATCATGCTGTTGCCAGCCATACCGAGAGAATTGATCAGATTATCCATCATTTAGTTCCGTAAAATTTATTTTTTTTAATATAGTCTGATACTTCGGGAGGAACATAAAAACGTGTCATCCTATCGGCGTGAAATCTATCACGAATTTCAGAACTGGATATTTCCATTCTTGGTAAATTTAAGAAAGTCACCCGTTCAATCAAACTGGGATCAATTTCTGTTTTCTCAAATCGTGGTCTACGTGCAACAATAACATTGCTTTCTTCAAGAACATCTTCCCAGCGATGCCAGGATTTAAATTGTGCCAGACTATCGCTACCCATAAGGAGGAATAATTCTTCGGATTTCAGTCCATGCAATTTCTTCATCTCGAGAATGGTATCTATGGTGTAGGAAACGCCTCCACGTTTTATTTCAATATCCGAAAATTCAAATTGGGGAATATCATCGATGCAAAGCTTTAACATTGCAATGCGATGTTCTACGGGAGTGACAGGAGTGACTTCAAATTTATGAGGTGGCCGATAGGCCGGAATGAAGACAATTTTATTGAGATTCAGGATCTCACGAATGGCTTCAGCGATGATAAAGTGAGCGTTATGGGGTGGATCAAAAGTCCCTCCAAATAAACATACCTTCACTTTTTAGAGCTCAATTTCCTGATGACTGCGTTTCTTTAATGATGGTTTCACCCAGGATACGCATTTTTACGATTTCCTTTGGAGTGAGATCAGAGCGACCATCCACTGCAATTGAATTCATCAGCTCTCTGGCTTCGGACCAACGCCCAAGTGCGGCCATATCACCTGCTTTGCCGAGGCGTGCCGCTGCATAAAGCCGGGTATCCTGATATTCTTTAATAACGGTATCATAGTAAAAAATAGCAGACTCATATTCACGCAAAGTGTCATAGAGAGAGGCGCTCTGAAGCAATTTCTTGGCTAGTTTCTCTCGCATTTCCAGTATGCGAACTTTGGCATCCTCGGTATATTTGCTGTTCGGGTAAAATTCTACAAACTCGTATAGATATTTTAAGGCTTTGTCTGTCATATCGCGATCTAAACGATAGTCAGGTGAAAGTTCGCAATAAGATTCTGTTTTTCTCCAGAATGCATGCTCCACATAGGTGGAATTTTTCATTCGACGGATAAGTCGGTCATATTCGCTTATGGCGAGCAGGTATTCTTCCCGCTCGAAATATGTTTCAGCCAGATAAAATTGTGCATCATCTGCATAGGCGCCACCGGGATCGTTATAAATAATAAAGGTAAACAACTCCTCAGCTTTGATATAATTTCCCTTCTCTAAATATTCCATACCCCGCTCGTAAGTTATGGCGATGTCTGTAGCTTGAAGGGCTTCTTTCTGCGAGGAGCAAAACTGCAGGCTAACTGTGAGGCTAATCATTAGCGTGAGATATGTCAGTGTACGCGTAGAGCTTTTGATCAAAATCTTACCTCCATGCTGATGCTGTTCAATGCATTCAGCGGATTAATATAGAGTTTTCCGGTGAAACTACTTGTCTCAAATGTTGTCATGTCTGTACCTAATGCAGCGTCAAAAGCACTCACCAAATGATTTAACATGATCAGCGTTCCCGTTATTTGGGCATCCCGATAAAGTTTGTTGGATAGCGTTCGCATGGATATGTAATAGGCTTTATGGGTTGTAGGGTCATCATCATATCCGGTCTCAAAATCATCCCACCCACAGCTAAATTCAGGATATTTCCCAATATTCTCATAGAAGTGATGATCCTTTGCTGGCATATAATATCCATTTTCGTCTAACAGAAATTCTCCAGTATGGCTTTGAAGTAAGGGCATATTATGGGTATGCAAATTTGAACCACATTGTCCAACCGGCTCATTCGTAGGAGACCAATCGCCAAAATACCAATGTTGGTCACCATAGATCTTGAATTCGACTTCTTTATCTACCCCGGCAGAATATTTATAATTGTAGCCATAAATCCCGGCAACTTCAGCTGTAAGATAGGCCACAGCACGAATATTATTGCCATTCTCCCATTGACCCCACCCTGGCACGATCAAGGATTTAACAAAATTCTTCATCATTTGACGATTAACCTGCAATTTTGCAGGTGTGCTATCGGTTTCATTGCCATAAATAGCAGAAACAAGCATGAAGGATAAAAGCAATCCTCTCGAGATTCTCATTAATTTAGTCAAAACCAAATAATACCTTCCAATAATAACGCCATTCACCACCATAATTCAGTATATCATCGGCATTGGTGGTCACGACAACCTCATCCAAACCATAGTAGGCCCCAAATTCAAATGCCGTCGGAAAAGCATAATAGGAATTTAAGGCTAACCTTAAATCAACGCCCAGGTCTCGTACAAGTTCAATTCTCGATTTTTCATGAGACATCCAGGCAGAAAATTCATTGACAGTGACCTGGTTCGGATCTGCTGACCACGCAGCGCCGATCTGGGCATGAAATCCCATATAGAGATCGCGTATAGTAAGATGAGCTACCCGACTATAATTATCCCTAAATATGGGAAATCTAAGCGTTGTGGTGGAAACGAAACGTCGACTGCCTTTCATGCTGTAGTAGGGATACCCTCTAAGCCCAGGCAATCCACCTCCAAATTCGTAGAAGAAATCATCAATGGCATTATTATCAATAATATTCAATTCTGTTGTATTTGAGACAACAATCTGACCTGGAATTGGCAGCAAATAACCATAGAAACCAGAGGCGCTCAATTTTGCATAGCGATTGTTACTAAAAATATTTCCCCAGCGATCAGTTGATTCGTCATAACCGTAACCATCGAGAAAATGATGATGGTTGTCTCTGATTGATGCGCTGGCTTTATAGCCTGAAGGATTGATACCCCGTTCTTGTCGCAGATTAATGTGGGACATCCTCCAACTCAATCCCCAATCCCAGCCCTTAAAATAATCGTAGCTAATCCCGCCTGCTGGCAAGTTGTTTCCTACTGTGTGAAGACCTATGGCAGTCCGATAATTTGATGCCGAAATATCCAATGTTAATGAGTGAGTCGGGGGCACACTGATATCTGCGGACAAAACACCCTGGGTCAGACTGAAAGTGAGATTGCTCTGTGCTGGCCAGACATGATCGTAATACCATAAATCTTCCCGGGTATGTCTGATCATTTGGTAAAATTCTAGAGTTAAAGTGGGTAAAAAACTGCGGTATTGCGCAGATAAGAATAAATCCATATCCAGATTGGGTGCCAAACCAAATCCACCAATCAAGGAATAATTGGTGAGGATTTCATCGGAGAAAAAATAGAAACCCGGTTTGAATAAAATATCATTCTTGGATTGATCGATCTCAATCTGAAGACGCGGTAAGATGAACATTGGACCATATTGCAGGGTGTAATCCGTTGCATCTTTGGCGTTGGTATGTCGTTTCCATGTGGGCGCAATAATTCGATCGACTGAAAGCGCTAGGGGCTCTGTAACAGCATCCAGCAATTCGGACTCATCTAGAACCGCAATATTGAATCCCAAACTATCATAGAGCGAATAATATAATTTGTCCCCAAACCACTCAGCCTGAAAGGCACCACCGACAACATTGGTTAGACGCTTCGTTTCTCCGCTGTGGATATCAAGGCTGTAAATGTTGAAGATTCCGTTTCGGTCATCACTATATAGAATTGTTGAATCGGTTTTATAAATTGGGTTGCGCTCATCCCATACATTTGACACCACTGGGGTAATTGTACCATCATCAACAGCATATATGGCAATGTCCCGGTTACTGCCAATCGTATAATCGAAGATGATATGGGAGCCATCAAGAGACCATTGTGGCACGTAAACCTGTACTCCCGGCTTAAAATAAGTCAGTTGCTTAACACTATCTGGGATAGCGGGATAGGCCAGACATAAATTATTGGTGCCATCTCTTAAATTTACGAATACAATCGTTTCTCCATCAGGAGACCACGCTGGATTTTTTACGCGCTCTCCAAAAGTAATTTGCCGCTCTTCTTTTAGACTGTCTCGGTGAACAATAAACAAATCCGAGAATCTTGAGCCACTGATCAAGAATTTACAGCGCTCACAGGTCGAGATCTGTTCAGAAGTTGTTAACTTGCTAAATTCGTGATTAAGATGGTGAGCTGTCCGCGGGTCTGGAATGCCGTTATTCGAAAACTCTTTCCGAGCATAGACCAGGTGCTGATCGTCAGGGCTCCAGTCAAAGCCTTCAGCTCCAGGGATAATTTTCTCAGCATCTGCAGTAGAATCCTTGATAAATAAGGCAGTTCTTGACAGATAAGTCTCTCCAGCACTGGAGATAAACCCCAGCGAACTACCAGCAGCATTAAATCTTGGATAATGATTGGCAGCACCCTCACGTTGAATGAATCTCATTGGTGAAAGCGGCTCGTTTTCCTTGAAGGAAAGGGATTGTCGCTGTCCGAGCTCAGCTATCCAGTCCTCCCATAAGCGCTGTGTTGTCACGCCGACCTCTGCCTCAAGAGCATTATAGAATCCATATTTCAAGGGACTGGTTATTCGATCAGTAATTCGCTGCAGCACATCCTGACCATATTCTCGAGCCAAATACCTTACAAAGCTGAAACCATGATCATACACGCTTTCATTGCCAATTCCCGCTTTACCAAATCCATCCATCTCATTGAGAGTCAAGACCTTACCATATTTTATTCTATCTCGCAAAATCATGTCTCGAATGCTATCCCACCAATCCCAGCGGGTGGTATCATTCTGAAATTGGGCAATCCCTTCGGCCCACCACATGGGTACAGACACAGAAGGCAATGGATATGAAGCAATTCCATTGGGATATCCATAGAGAACATCCTCGCGCCGTTCAGGTTCATAGGAAATAACCTGCAGGTACGCCGCCGGTACATTTCCGGGCATCTTCCGGGCTGCCCTCAGGCTTACGATATGGGTAAATTCATGGGTAATGACATCGCGCAACCAGTAATGGGAACCGCGCAACTCGTAATCCAGGGGCATTGCCCAGATCTCTATCTTATTGTCAAAATAGTAGGCGCCGCCATTGGCATAATCATCTGTATCACGAATAATCAGATGTGTTTTATCCTCTGGCGCATAACGATACAGAGAAGTGATTCCCGGATAGATATCATCAGCTACGTGCAGTGCTTCGTTGGCTGTCCATTCAGTATTCTGGTGATAATGAACAATAAAGTGTTCGCCCTCAATAGTTTTCCATTCCAGTTCTGGGTGATTAAATCCTTGACCCGAAACGAGGCTGAGTAGCACGAAAGGAAGGATAATGTAACGCATGGATGTCATCGAATGATGGCTATTTTAATGATCTCAGTTGCGTTGCCGGCACTCAATTGCGCCAGATACACACCATTAGAAAACGATGAAGCATCCCAAATCCATTCATTGTAGGCGTTTTGCTGAGAAACGACTTGTTCGGAAAATGTGACCTGAGCACCGCTCAATGAAAATATCTCGATAGTCCATGTATCAACATCACCGAGCCAGGTTCTGATAGTGGTGGTGGATCCTTTAACAGGGTTTGGATAGTTATAGGCTGAACCTGGTTTTATTTTTGGTGAATCAACAATCGGATCACCAACGAGCACAACCATTCGATCCCCTTCTGCGCGTCCCTGAGGATCGGACCAGGAACTCTGGTTTTGACTATTCGCTAATTTTGAAAAGTTAAGTAAAACGTCACCACTCTGGAGAACATAATTCTCAGAGAAGAAACCCAGTGTGTTCACAATATCAACATGAGGGGTGGAAAGGACACCGCTATCCATTAACTGACCAGTGAGGGAATACACTGCATATTTTTCATTGTGGCGAAGGAAAATACCCAATCCCGCGTTGCTGAGTGGGGCTAGAATTGGATTTCCAAAAAACGGTTCAATGGTGAAGGGATTCCCATTCCAAACTATTCCAGCCTGATTCATTATATTTACATGATCCGAATAAAATAATGCAATTTCATATGAACCGTCCAAATCTGCATCCAGTGCAACTATGTGACTTGGTTTGTTCACATCGAGAAAATAATGTTCATCGCCAGGCAAATGACTGATCATCAACTTGTTCTCGGATGAGGACCAGGAGATAACATCCAGTTTTTCGGGAGCGCTGGTATTGGCCGGATAATTAGCCTGGGCCGCGACCCCAACTGGCGTGGGAGATGATTTATCCTCAGCGCCATAGAATAGACTGGTTCCGCTGGTGCTTGTGAATCGAGCAAGTGGGTCACCCAGAAGGGGTACATTGGTACTTGTGTTTGTACTGCTATTCCAGTATGTGATATAGGTTAGCGTATCTGTTGGCAAATACCTTTTCGAGAAGTAGGTGACCTGATCATTATTCACTGAAATTTCGTAAGGATCCCGATTAAGATTATCGAAGTGAACAGCTCCAGTTTCAATATTTAAGAATCGAATGGCAGTAGGAACTTTTGTGATCAGCCATGGATGCCTAAAGTTTATCAAGCTATCAACGCTATTTTGAAAGATCAAAGCAGGAGAAACGATGGGATTAACAACACATGACAATTGACCTGAGACTAGGGTGCAACTTAATATTTGAGACGAATCTGGACTGAATGCCCATAGATAATTTTGTCCGCTTCCCCAGCCTATAATGCTTGAAATCTTATCCCTATCAAGCCATCGATCAGAGTTGATATTAAAGGTCATTACAGCACCATTCTTAGAAATATTCTCGAGTCTGAGATGACTGGGTGTTCCAGAATTTGAACGTGTTGACGGGTGGCTGTTTGAACTAAAGGAGAGCAAGCTATCCCCTATTACTGCGGCATTTTGGTTAAGATGAAACCAGCCCTGATTGCCTGCGAACCAGGTGTCAAACCACCAGCCAGTCTCAAGATAATCTGCAAACAGTAGCTGGGTTGTGTAACCCATGTCTTGCGCGCCGTCGGCTTCGACGAAATCAACCATTTGAATTGGACCACCGTTGGGATTTTCCACATTATTCCAGGCCGATTCATCGATATGCCAGATATGGAGGCCGTTTCCGGGAAGTCCTGAATCTTGCTCATCGACAGAGAGTACGACGCCCCCTGGACTCAATACGACGGATACGGTATCAAAACCAGGTGAATCAATCCAGAGTGGCAAGCTGCTCGGGTGGAGTAGGTTGCGTTGTCGGTTTTCGATGAGATAGTATTCAGTATCTGTGATGGAAATGCGAATGGGTGGATCACCAATTCCCAGATTCACAGAGTCACCAATACCTTTTTCAGCATATCCAACCCAGCCTGCCTCAATTCTGGAATAAGGATCAGGAAAAGCGGGTACAATGCCATGAAAATTATTTGAACCTTGATCCATCAGTGCAAAACCACCTGCCAGGGATCGCCCTGTCTCAGTATTGTATAATGGTGGCAACCCTAAATGAAATCCTAGCATGAGGGCAAGAGTGCCGTTCAGGGCAACCTGATAAAAGCAGGGATCATCTGATTCGGCAAACAGTTCGCGAGTTTCTTTATATTGTAAAAAGTTCTGAGATTCCGGTACAATTATGAGATCCGTTAAAGCTCCTTCATCTGTTTCTAAAAGCCCAAACTGATTGAAATCTGATAATGATAAATAGGCGGAAGGAATATTGCCGGGAGTTGGATCAAGAGCGAACGCAAAATCGCCGCCCATTCCTGCATGAACTAAAATCACTGTAGAGTAGTTATTAAAGTTTACATCTGGATCCGCAAGTTCAAGGGCATGGCGACTCAGTTCGAAAAGTTTAGCAGTCTCGTCAAAATCTTCAAGATATGGGTGATAGTAGAGCATATCGTTTTGTAGTTGATATGCTCCGTTTTCAGTGTCAGGGAAAACAGCTGAATTCACCAGATCAACACTTACGGCTCCATTTGTGACCCGTTGCCAGTAGTTGTCCATGGCGATCAGGTGATCGGAAAAATAGGTTTTCCCGTGGGGTGGTGGATCCAAGGTCCAGTCCGTACACTCAAGGTCTAGAGTATCGTCAAGCACAAAAGTACCATCCCCAGTAGTAGCTGGAGATAAATCAGATATAAATGAAACACGAATTATGGCTACTTTAAGTGTCTCAGCGGTTAGAGATGCCACTGATACAATAGCCAGCAAGAATATGAATATAATCCGGTTGATGGCTTCCCCGTTTGCGTTTAAGGATTTAAACTTGGCGATCGACAATCAGCAACAAGCTAATCGACCTTAGAACTTCAACATTAGCGAAAATCGCATGGTATTATTCAAAGGATGGGTTTCTTCCGCAATAGTATAGCCAAAATCAAATCCATAATTCCCATAACGAAGTCCTGCACCTACAGTTGGTGTTGTGATTTTTCCTTCAGAATCGTAATAATAACCAGCACGAATAGCGAACATTTCATTGTACCAATATTCCGCACCAAAACTATGTATGAGAGATCTGAATTCGTCAGTAAAACTACGATCATCACTGTTACCGACTTCCAATAAACCGTTGTTACCATACAATCCGCCTGCAACAGCGATGGAATCGGGACCGTAACCACCGATCATTGTATCATCATCCATATTTCGGTCGCCACCGAGATACCAATCATCCAAAAAAGAAGTAAATATTCCACCCCACCATGAATCAGTATGGGCAGCTTCATTTTGGCCATCGCTATTATAATAACCTGATTCATTTGCTACACCCTTGTCATCATAACCACCGATGATCTTATCATCATCCCAATCCATGCTGGCAAATTCACCAACCAGAAGTTTATTGACGTCATATACGAGGTTTAGCCGATTGAATTTTGATTCATACACTCGCATGTTAAATCCTAACTTCAGATTCGTAGGCATTGGATCGGCCTGCTCTTCGTCATTAAAGATTACTTTTGGTCCAAGGTTGGCAATCATGGCACCCAGATCAAGTTTACCACCAAAATATCCTTTACTCAGATAGCCCGCATCAAATCCAAAATTTGTTGCCGTACCCTTGGTGTCCTCACTTCCGACTTTTTTGTCAGTCAGGTGTTGATAAAGAATTTTAAAATTAAAACCGACACTTGAATTTTCTGAAATCATAGTCGAGTAACTCAAGGCACCAGAAGTGAAGTATGTAAGAAAAGTACCCAAATCAACCGCGTTGGCGTCTGTGTACTGTTGTTCCCCGGCATTTAAATATATCAGGTGCCCCCCAAATACGCCCAATCCCTGGACAGGTACGCGCCCACCTATAAAATCATAGTACATATCGTCAACGAGGCCGGGCAGCCAATTCACATGCATACCTGATACTTCGTAGCCTTCTTGAAATCCCAATCCCGCTGGATTCCAATAAGTTGCATACGAATCGTCAGCCAGGGCAACCTGAGCTTCCCCCATACCACCTGCACGAGCACCAGGTGCAATCAGGAGAAACAGCGCAGACTGGCTAAATGCAGCTGACATCAGCAGCATGCCACTAATAACTATTTTTAATAATTTATGCGATTCCATCTTAACAAACTCCTCAATTCATAAAAAAACCGAATGATATAAATAACATTCGGTATCAACTTTAAAAAATATTAACGCCAGTTCCATATTTGTTTTTGCTGCAGGACTCTCAGAATAATCCCAGTAACGTTTTCTCTCTTAAAGTACTCCTCTCTTAAAGCGGGCGAATATAGGATTCGAGACTTCCCTAATCAAAGGATATTCCTCGATTTAGCCCTGCTAGTGATACAGATAACAGTGGGATTAGTTGTGGAATTCCACTTTTGATTGAATAAGCAATATTCATGGTTTTTTCCACGAGCATACCCTGGAATGGTTCTCTCACTATATCACCACTTTGGAATTCAACTTTTTCAATTTCGAGCCGAGCGTTGAACGCATTCACCATGCTGTCACTTGCCAGGGTTAATACCTTCTTGGTGATGGGACACAATAGGGAATAATTGACCAAATATTTACCTATACTTTAAATCTGCTTCCTCTTTATAGCCACTGATAAATTCCTGTACCGAATCCAATGGCGAATTTCTCATGTCTTTCACGCTACCGCTAAAGGAAAAGTTCCCTTGATCGAGTAAAACAATTTGATCCGCAAGGAAGAACCCTGTAGGTATATCATGAGTTACAATAACGCTGGTGACTTTTAGATCTTCCTGCATTTCCTTGATCATTTTTGCAATCTGAGCACTGGTTACAGGGTCGAGCCCGGTCGTGGGCTCATCATATAAAATGTATTGAGGCTTCATTGCAAACACACGGGCAAGACCCACTCTTTTTCGCATTCCGCCGCTTAGTTGTGCGGGGAACTTCTCGCCGACTTCAGATAATCCGACTCTATCCAAACTTTCTGAGGTGATTGAATTTATTTCCGATTCCGAAAACAGGTTGTGGGCTTTAAGCCCGATCCCAATATTGTCAAAAACATTTAAACTGTCAAAAAGAGCGGCAGACTGAAATAACATGCCAAACTTAAGGCGGCAGGAATCCAAATACTTGCCAGTTAATAATCCTAGATCTTCCCCATCAATGTAAATGTTTCCTGAATCAGGATACAGAAGCCGGGTAATGAGTTTCAACAGTACACTTTTCCCCTGGCCACTTTTTCCCAGGATAACAGTACTTCGTCCATCTTCAATGTCAATATTGATACCATTGAGAACAACAAGGTCGTTAAAGGCTTTATGTAAATTTTTAATTTGGATCATACTGGATAGTAATCTTAATCAGATTGAAGGAGCTAAACTAAATATCATCCAGTTCAGCTCTAAATTCTTTAACATCCTCAAATTTTCGATAGACGCTGGCAAAGCGAACATATGCAATCTCATCCAAACCTTTGAGATGTTTCATGACCAATTCGCCCACATCTTTTGCATGAACTTCCGATGATCCAAAGGTGTTGACATCCTGGATAATTTGGTCAACGGTCTGATTCATCTGGGCGCTGTTGATGGGACGTTTACTGCAGGCAATGGCAATACTTTTTAGAATCTTTTCGCGATCGAAAGGTTCGCGTCTTTGATTACTTTTAATAACCAGTAGTGGTTGAGTTTCTACGTATTCATATGTTGTAAATCGATAGGTACAGCTGCCGCACTCACGCCTACGTCTGATGGCACGACCATCTTGGGTATGTCTGGAATCAATGACTCGTGTATCACCCTGATGGCATTGGGGGCAATTCATAATCCCTACTCGACATCCTGATAAAGAGGAAATTTCTTTACCAGATCTGCTACCTTATTACGAACACTTGTTAGCGTCTGTTCGCTGTCAGGGTTTGAAATGACTTCATGAATAAAATCAGCAATGAGTGTCATTTCGTCCTCTTTAAAACCTCGGGTAGTCAGTGCAGCCGTCCCAATTCTTATCCCACTGGTGATCAGAGGACTTCTTGAGTCAAATGGTACCATATTCTTATTTGTCGTCATCCCGGCTTCTTCCAGAGTACGCTCTGCTTTTTTCCCACTTATATTCATATCCGTTAAATCTATGAGAAGCAGATGATTGTCAGTACCACCAGAGATCAGCTTAAAACCATGGGCTTTCAAACCAGATCCAAGGGTCTTGGCATTTGAAATAACCTGTTTAGCATAAATCTTAAATGAGGGCTGTAAAGCCTCACCGAAGGCGACAGCTTTGGCTGCGATTACATGCATCAAGGGTCCCCCCTGAATACCGGGCATCACTGTGCTGTCAAGGAGTTCACTCATCATTTTAACGCGACTGCTTTTTGCTGCTATAAGACCAAAGGTATTCTCGAAGTCTTTACCCATCAATACGAGACCACCGCGGGGACCGCGAAGGGTTTTATGGGTAGTCGAGGTCACGACATGACAATAGGGTAATGGATTGGGATGTTCACCTGCCGCGATTAATCCTGCTGGATGGGCAACATCAGCCATAAGAAAAGCACCAAATTCATCGGCGATTTCCCTGAATAGTTTAAAATCGTAATGTCTTGGATAGGCACTACCGCCTGCAATGATCATTTTGGGTTTGTACTTTTTGGCCTGATCCCTGACCATATCATAATCAATTCGACCTGATTGTGCATCCACGCCATAGGCTACAATATTATACAGCTTTCCTGAAAAATTTACCTGTGAACCATGCGTTAAATGACCACCATGGGATAAATCCATGCCTAGTACTGTATCTCCAGGTTTTACCAGAGTAAAATAGACAGCCATATTTGCCTGACTACCTGAGTGTGGTTGAACATTGGCATAGTCAGCACCAAACAGTTCCTTAACACGATCACGCGCTAAATTTTCAGCCGTGTCTACGGCCTCACAGCCTCCATAGTATCGTTTTCCAGGATATCCTTCTGCATATTTGTTAGTCATGACACTGCCAGCAGCTTGAAGGACAGATTTGCTTACAAAATTTTCAGAAGCAATCAGCTCCAGCGTTGCATTCTCGCGATCACGCTCGGCCATGATGGCAGCATATATCTGCGGATCCGTGGTCTTGATATCATTCAGCATGATTACCTCTAGAATTTGATTCAATTTTTTTTAGCCGCCGGTCATGCCGTCCACCTTCGTATTCGGTTTCCAGCCAGGGTACAATGATCGATTTCATGGATGCTATGGTTTGCGTTCGGGCACCAAAACATATGATATTGGCGTCATTGTGCAGACGGCTGAGGATTGCCAATTCCTCAGTACAACATAAGGCAGCTCTAATACCTGCATATCGATTCGCAGCAATAGACATCCCGATACCGGTTCCGCAGATCAGGATTCCTCGCTCTTCTGAGCCCAATTTGACTGATTTGCATACAATTGCGGCATAATCGGCATAATCACTGGATTTCAGATCGTGAGTCCCGGCATCAGTGAGTACATGCCCCTTCGACTCCAGAAAAGTGATTAACTCAGTTTTTGCTTCGAGTGCCGCGTGATCAGAGCCAATCGAAATATTCATTGACCTGTCCTCTATTCGCTTTACTTCTTTGGTGCGGTTACACTACGGTTCAGCCAGGCGTAACATTCTTTTTTTGGTGTAGCTTTTCCAGCTTTAACATAATCATCCCTGTTAAAAAACCAGTCGCCACTTTGTGGAATTCGAGCTTCCTTTAAAAAGTCAATTTTGTTGCTAACTTTATAATAGCCATTGTCTTTCGCAGTTATGTAATCTTCATAAGCCATCATAAATACGAGTTTGTCATCAAAATCGGGAACAGTGCCAGTGCATTGGATTGCAGCAGCTTCGTAAACTGCACCTCGATTTGCGAAGGCTTGTCCGTTGTTTTTATCAAGAGTTAAAGCTTTTCCAGCCCATGTCATGGCTGATTTTAACTGACCATCAGAAATGTGGGCTTCGGTCATTTGGAAATAGACTTTGATGTCGTCAGGTTGAGCCGTGTTTAGCATCCTTAAAATACTTATGAGTTTTTTCGTGTCACCAATTTTTCCAAAGGCGTCAACTAACCAGTTCATGACATCTGTTAATTCAGGCGAGACTTTTAGGATACCTTCGTAAATGCTTATGGCAAGGGCAGTCTCACCGGCATTGCTTAGTTCGTTTGCATATAACTTCGCATTCGAGATATCAGATGGATTTTCTTCATATTTTGATTTTAGCAGGCCGAGGACATCACCACCAGTAGATTCAACGCATAGGTAAATAATATTCGCCAGATCTTTATTCTGAGGATCAGTCAATTGAAGTTTCTCAGCTAAAACTCTGGCTTCGTCATACATTCCCTTCGCCAGATAATTTTCAGTAATTTCTAAGGCTAATACCGAATCAGCGGGAAATTGTTCGTACTTTGCGACCTTTGTTCCCAGAACAGCTTCATTATCACCCAACATTTTTAGTAAAAATATTTTGTTGTCCCATAAATATTCGTTGTCAGGAATAATGGCCAGACCTTCGTTATAATACATTAGGGCTGTGTCAAGTCGGTTAAGTTCGCGATATGAATTGGCGATATAAACATAGACATTTTCAGCCATTTGTTCATCCACACACTCATATTCAAACAATTTATTATAATTAAAAATGGCATCTAAATAGGCTTTATTTTTATAGTATTCTGTAGCAAAGCTTAAATGTTTCATACAATAACGTGCATTTGCCTTTCGAACTGAATCTTTCCGTGCTTTTTCCATTGCGGCTAACTCTTCGGCCGTTGCCTGAGGCGGCATGCAGGCGGATATTACCATAGTGAACAACATTATACCCATTACAATAAATGAAACAGCTTTTAACTTCATGAGTTAATCCTCATCTTCTTTTAACTTTTCTAAACCAGGTGTCATTGATTTGAATCCCTAACTTGACACGAGCATATAGTTCCTCAGGTAGGCTTTCTTCTCCCCCTCTAGATCCAAGTTCGCCTGAAATGTCAAATATACTTTTTCCGTTTCTCAGCCCAACATTAAGCCCAGTGAGCAAAGCATATTCAAACATCATATTATCACTGCTGGGAACAAGATAATAATTTCTAATTGAGACTCCAGATTGGAATCCGATTCTTTTGCTTAAGCTCCGGGAAGTTCTATCAAGAGGTTTTCGTTGTACAGCAATCTGAAAGGATGCGACTGGAACAGTATGCCATCCATCTGGCAAAGCAAAAACTCTTGAATTATCAAAGCCGTTTTCAGGAAAGACTTCCTGACCTATTCCAGCCATTATATTTGTGAATTTAGAGTAATGGTAGACAACACCCAGATTAATGGTCGTTGGCCAGGCTGCTAGCTCTTCATCGAACTCGGTGAAGGCCGTGGATCCACCCAAACTATCCTGTCCTGTCATATTTGGGCGATCATACGGTATATTGGCAGTAAGCCCTAAAGATACCTTGGCTCCAAAATTCGTGAGCATGGCAAACTCTAATGCTTTGCCAGAGATGTTGCCTTTGATTACATATAGCTCTGTCGCATCATCGACAACCAAAGCATATTCTCGTCTTAACAATCCTTGGTAGGTGTGAAATTTCAACCCCAGCTTCAGAGTTGATGAGAGATCATATCCTATTCCCAGATTATAGTCCCAGATACCACCATCGGTTTTCTCTGCAAGCGAAGTGCTAGCATTGGTAGATTGGTATCGTGTTTCGAAATCTGCTACGGCGTTTGCACCAAAACTTACGCCAACATCGCTGCCCACGGGAAAAGCGAGAAAGAATTGTTCAAGCCGTGTATTATTTGTTAAAGCGGCGTCCGTTGATCGAAATTCTGATCCCAGTCCGACGCCAAAATGAACCAGATTTATTCCCTGCAACGCAGCCGGGTTATGGAGCGTTATTCGTGCAGAATCTTGTAATGCTACAACTCCGCTACCTAAGCTATTTCCCAAAGGGTCCGTTGCTGGAAATAGGTCTCCATATCCTAAACGATAATAGGCTGACTGCCCCATGAGAGTAACACTCAGGAATATAAAGATACAAATCAGTTTTTTCATGGTTGCACCGCCAATGAGCTACTTACAAAAAGAGCAGATTGAGTTGCATCCTTTGAAATTGCTATAAATCCAGGATCGTAACCAACATGATTAGGTCTGAGTATCAGTTCAATTTGATTCTGGTGATCATCAATGGCGGATTGAATAAGATACTTGATTTCATTAAACTTATATGAAAAGTCTGCAGCGAGCTCTAGGTCAACAGTTCGATTTGATAAAGGTTCTGTCAAACGCATGGCAAATTTCAGCACCGAGTCTGGCTTGTACATCGATGATTTAGCATGATCTATAAATGGCAGTAAACTGGATGAGATTACATGCTGAATTGTGTCACCATCGCTGATAATGGAAGCCAGATTAATATTAAATATTAATGAATCTTTGGAGAGCTGTGTAATGTAATGGTATTGGGTTCTGTCAAACATGCCTGCTTGCTCTGTCAGATGCATGTATAGGCTATCGGCTAGAAAAGATACATATGTTGCACTGTCTCCACCGGCCGTGTCAGCTTCGTGAAAGAAAAATAGCAAAAGTGGTCTTGATGAGGACCCCCCTCCATAAATAGCAGATAGCACATCAGCGCTTTCAGGGAATATTCCAAGCGAGACCGTGGAATCGCCTGGAACAATGATGTCAGAAGGAAGGGTATAATTCCAATAATTATCACGACCACTTACATTGCCTGTATCCGAACCCAGATAAATACCATAGCTTGCATTTTCGATACTGATGAGCTGGCCAGTAGTTTCATAAAATCCATAACTCAAATAGTCAGTGGTCAAAGTATCATTGCCATTTTCCGGGAATGATTGTTGGTGTCGTAACCGAAATTGGATACTATCAACACTTGCAATATCCAGTGAAGTATCTGCAAACAAAAAATCTATTGAGATTCCAGCTTTGTAGTTTTGCGTTTCACCCACCCAGGCGCGAAAATTTGATCCCCAATCGATATTGGCAGCGCCGAATTCGATTGATTCAATGTTGTTCAACGTATCTTGTTGTAATGAGAATGGGTTATAGATAAAGGTTGAATTTTCATAGGCAACTGGCTCATCGCACGACCAAAACCCAAGCATGAGAGCAACAATTGCAAAATATTTTGGAAGTTTCATAAGCCCCTTTGTAAAAAGAGTCAAGTGTTCAAACACTTGACTCGGATGGTTTAGAGTCAACACTGTCATTATTCAGAGTTTTAATTCTCAACTCCGAAGAATGTTTCCAAATCCATGTTGAGCTGTTGCCATTCTTCATCATTTTCATCGGATATAGTGAAGTATTTCACTATTTTTCCAGAGGCTTTCAATGCTTTTTGGATATTCTTATGTTTCTCTATATCAGTTTGATTACTTTTTCCATTAATGGAAATACTAATAATTTCATCGGCATGCTTTATAGCAAGTCCTAATAGATCATCTTCATAGCCGGCATAATCTTCTGGAGACAGACCTGCCATTTCATATTGTTTTTTCCCAACTTTACCCATCTCTTCAATATTTACCAGGTTCAAAACTGTTTTCATGTCAGTGAAAAATTCTTCCTCGGCATAAACGGTTTTAAAGAGAATTGGTACCATGGCTGTGGTCCAATCGTTGCACAGGACATAATCTGGTTGCCAATAAAGATAGGTAAGATTTTCAATGGCAATCTTTGAGAAGTAAAAATATTTTTCTGCGTTTCGTTGGTTAAAGCGACCATCCGCTACTTTGTAGAGTGTTTTGTTTTTTCCACCAAAGTAAGGTTGATACTCCATGAAATAGACCTGCACTCGGGTTGAAGGTACAAAGGCCGATTTTGCAGCGCCTGGGTTGCTTTCACCTTTGAATTCTACTTCAATTTCCTTAAGTCGAATGACCTCTCGGACAACGAATTTGCGTTCGCTTACGAAGCCATAGCGAGGTGTAAAAATGCGTAAATCTTGCTTTTTCTCCTGGAAATGGGTTGGAACCTTATTAGATATTTTTGCAAGATCAGTTGCCTCAGAAAAGGGAGCCACTTCTGAGGACAGAAAATAAATTTTTGTGGACATATTTTTCTTTTTTTCTATAACCTATTATCTTGAGGCGAGGATTTGTTTTACTTTTTCCCGATAGGAACTGTCAGGGAACACATCCAGAAGCCGTTCTAATTC
>JABMOT010000117.1 GCA_013202385.1 Fidelibacterota bacterium | reverse complement strand
TTTATTGTTGGTGTTGCCATGGCTCTCAGTTTTGGGAAACGAATGGAAGCTGGCGCTGATGTAACGGATTTGAAAAAAAAGGTTTTGAGTCGAGGAGCGATCATCATTGGCTTGGGGCTTTTTCTGAACGGCTTTCCGTTTAACATTCCTTTGAATGCCCAGATGGCTGCAGATTTCGAATTTATGGATATTCCCAGGCGGCTGTTAACGCTCAGATTCTGGGGAGTATTACAACGGATTGGGTTTAGCTATTTGCTGGGTGGTTTGATTATTCTTTATTTACCCAAGACACGTTCAAGAATTCTTGCAGCTGCAGTTCTGGTGCTCATTTACGAATTTTTTATGCGCGTCCCCCTCGTTGATGGTTGGGGAGCCGGAAGCTTTGCATTGGCTGATAATTTTATTCGTTATATGGATATGGCCCTGTTTGGTGAGGCTCACTTATATGGTGGTACGGGTGTACCGTTTGATCCTGAAGGATTTCTCTCAACCCTCCCAGCGGTGGTGACCCTTCTGAGTGGTTTCTGGTTAGGGGAATATCTTCGTAAACCGGTGGATCATAAGGAAAAACTCAGCAATCTGAGTGTAATTGGCATAATTGTGTTTATGCTGGGTTCCATCATGAGTATTTGGGAACCGATAAACAAACAGCTCTGGACTGTGTCATACGTGGTTACGATGGATGGACTCGCCATCATGATGATCGTGGTTTCCTCATACCTGATTGATGTAAAGAAAATGGATTTCTGGATCAAACCGGCAATCGTGTTTGGTAGCAATGCCCTGGTTGTTTTTGTGGGTTCCGGGATCATCGGGCGACTTATGTACATGTTGAAAACTACGGATAGTGCCGGCAAGGTCATTTCAATAAAAGACGCAATGTACAACGGACTGTATGTTCCCCTGGCTGGGGACCTTAATGGCTCACTGCTGTTCGCTCTCACCAACATTGCCTTTTGGCTGGCTATTCTATGGTATCTCTATGCAAAGAAGATTTTTGTGAAGATTTAGGGACATAATAAGCGCAAATAATCACGATTATATATGGATTGGTGGGGAACATATGAAGTACCTAAGTCAGCTCGTTATTCTACTATTGGTTGCTGTAAATCTCTATGGCCAACTCAACGGAAATGAGAAGCGTTCTATAAGTATTGGCTCATTGCAGAGTCACTTTACCGCCTATGGTAGCGAGAGAGCTTGGACTGGAACCTATTATTCAGGCTTGCGCTGGCCCGCGGAATATCCTTTACAGGATAACGCAGTAATTAAAAGGACCTGGATTGCCAGCCAGGGATTTACAGATGAAACCGAGGCATTTCATGATTACTACGTTGTTCATTTTTATGCTACCGATGTAGGCAGCACGCTATTCCCGGCTGAGCTCACGCAGTCTGCAAAATACGCCCGGCCTAGTGTTAGTGTAAATGGGAATTATTCCACCTATTTAGCCAACGACATCATTGACACCATCGATCCGACTCAAAATCCAGATCGACGCATAATCAATGTTGTGAATACATCAATGGGGTTAACTCAAACCAGAGAGATTCTGGCCTTTAGCCAGGGAAATAATGATAATTATTTCATTAAAATCTTTACCTATGCCAATACTGGTAATACAGATGGCGATCCAGAAATTGAATTAAATGATTCGTTGCATGGCGTTCGAATTGGGTGGGGCTCCCGTTATTCATGTGGAAGAGAAGCTGCCTCCTTGACTGATCCGAGCCAGTCCTATGGAAAACACAGCTGGGTATCTCGTCGGGGGGAGGATTACGCTGATCACTATCTCGATCCTATTACCCCTGAAAATCCTGTTGCCGCGTGGTTGCGTTGTGGCTTCTCCTGGATGGGACAATCCAATCTTGTAACCTGGGATAATATTGGAGCGCCTGATGTGCTGGGTGATGGCCGCTTGGCTTCGCCCCAGTTTATTGGATCCGTTGTATTGCATGTGGATGTCAATGCCAATGATCCCAGCGATGATATCTCCCAGCCTGTTTTTCTTGGATGGCATGCTGGCGATACCTTCCCGCCGCGAGACAACAATGATGAGATGTACAATTTCCTCGCAGGAAATCCTTATCCAAATCCCAGCATGGGTGGTGTGAATCGAATGGATGATGCATTACAATCCATCACTGATCGGCTTGACCCCTATACCCTTCATGGAGATGGAGGTGGTACCAATGTGATGATGACCTATGGTCCTTTTGATTTGGCACATGGGGAGAGTATTACCATCGTGGAAGCAGAAGGCGTCAATGGACTCAGCCGTGAAATGTGCCAGCAAATTGGTGAACGCTGGAAATTAGCCTACGATAACCCGGGTGATACCGGACCTTTCCTTTTGCCAGACGGTAGTGAAACTGCGGATAAGGATATATTCAAAAACAGTTGGGTTTATACAGGCATGGATTCAATCATGCTCACATTTTCACGGGCGAAACAAGCTTTCGATACAAATTATGAGATTCCTCAGGCGCCGCCACCCCCCATGGTTTTTGACATCTTTGCGGAAGCTGACGGAATAAATCTGGCATGGGACAATACAGCAGAACTTTCCCTCGATTTTGCCGGCTATAAACTGTATCGCAAACAGGATTCATATTATGGTGCTTTTGAAGAGATTTTTAGCTGCGGGAATGATGACCTTATTCATAGCTGGACAGATGCGGATGTGGTGGATTCGGTTGCCTACTACTATTACCTAGTTAGTTGGGGGATCAGCAACACAGGGGAGATTCTGGAAAGCGGAAAGTTTTACACGCTAACAACCAATCCAGTCAATCTGTCAGAGCAGGTTTTTGTTGATGCTGACCTTTTTGTTAATCCTCTGGGTGATGATGGAAATAGCGGATTAACTGCATCAGAACCCCTGAAAACGATCACCCGAGCAGTGCAAATCATTCTACATAGTGAACTTCATCCCAATATTATTCATCTTTCCTCAGGAATATACAGCCCAAGCAGTAACGGAGAGACTTTTCCCCTCAGCCTCAACGGACATTTCTCCATTTCAGGAGATACAGAAACAATCCTCAACGGAGAAAGCAATTTCCAGGTGCTCTCCATAAGCGGTGCAAATAACAATTTGACACACCTACGTATTGTGAATGGGGAATCCGTTGCTGATTGGCCATTCTTCACTGAGCTTGGCGGTGGCATCTTGATCTACGATGGAGATTTGAGTTTATCGAATGTGGATATTGAGGGATGCTCATCACGGGTTGGTGGTGGCTTGTGGGCTCAAAATAGTCACCTCTCTTTTTCAAATGTGAACATCGTTGGGAATGCAGCTTCCGAGGACGGTGGCGGTTTGTGGGCTCAAAATAGTCGCATCTCTTTTTCAAATGTAAACATCGTCGGAAATACAGCTAGCGATTACGGTGGTGGGATCGGTCTGGAAAATTGTGAACCTTTGATTTTTGATGAACTCAACCCAACAAGCATCTATGAGAATAGTGCGGGATTGGGGGGATTTGACCTCTATGATGCAAACCCTTCTGCTTTATCTTATAATGTGGTTGTGGATAGTTTTTCGGTAAGTTCACCCTCAGACTACCACGCTTTCCCATTGAGCTCCTTCACCTTTGCCATTGATGATGGTATTCATACCCAACAAGCGCACGATATATATGTTTCTCCTTCAGGAGATGATCTAAATAGTGGTTTGGATTCTTCACAGGCATTCAGGTCAATAGCTAAGGCAATCCAAATGATTCTCACCAGTGCAGAACAACCGGGTACCATTTTTCTTGCTCAGGGTGTCTACGCTGCAAGCACCACAGGAGAGCAATTTCCAGTTCTTCCGCGTGATAATCTCACAATCAAAGGCGTTTCGCGTGAGTTGACTATTTTAGATGGTGATCAGGGTTCAGGTCTTGTAGAAATACGGAATCACACAGGAGTATCCCTGGAAGATATGGGTTTGAGAAACGCCATGATTTCTGGTCCAGGAGCAGCCATTTATGCTAATGATTCCCACTTCAGTCTAACAAACTTGTTTATTGAAGACAATGTCTCAGAATCTCATAATGGGAGCATATTTCTAGATAATCAATCCCATACAGAGCTTACAAATGTGACCATTCGTAATAATCACGGTAGGGGAATTGTTGTGGAGAATAACTCCACCCTGGAGATGAGTACAACGGACCGATGCAATATTTACAACAATACAGCCCATTC
This sequence comes from Fidelibacterota bacterium, assembly GCA_013202385.1. GTDB lineage: Bacteria > Fidelibacterota > UBA8477 > UBA8477 > JABMPR01 > JABMPR01. The sequence continues at coordinate 15,438 of JABMOT010000117.1, read as the reverse complement.
TTACCCTGGCAAAGACATCAGGAGTTCTGAGGGGTTTTTGCCCCATAGTATAATTCTTGACACCTTTACGGTTCAGTTTCCGACGGAAGAATATGCTTATCCCATTCCCGCTTATACCTTTGATATTTTTAATGGGAAGATACCTCAAGCAGAAGCAGATCTTTATGTATCTCCAACGGGTAATGATGAGAATACAGGTTTATCCCCAGACCAGCCTTTAAAAACTATTGCTTATGCCAACGATCTTATTTTTGGTGATGAATCCCGTCCCCACACCATCCATCTGCTGGAGGGAACCTACAGCATTGGCTCCAATGGAGAAACTTTACCTGTTAGACCACGGAGCTTTATTTCTATTGCAGGCGACCCGGATGGCGGGACCATCATTGATGGTGAAGGACAGGAGCAGGCCATCGTTTGCGATGATATCACGTCGGTTACACTCTCTGATATTATTGTAAGACGTGGCATATCCGTAGACGGGGCGGGTATATCCTGTTCAGAGAGTGACAATATAGCACTATTGAATGTTGTTCTAGATGGAAACGTATCATCCAATTATGGCGGTGCTATATTTGCTACACACTCCAGTATTTCAGTGGGAAATAGCTTTTTCATGAACAATCGCGGAAATTATGGGGCAGGTCTGGCACTTATTGACTCAGACTTGAACATGTTAAAAAGTGTTTTTCATGGCGATTCCGCCAAATTTGGATCTGCTATTTATTTAAAGAGGTCCACAGCTGATTTAGATAAATTAACCATCACAGATAATCTAGTTGGCATTCGTGGTGCAGCACTGACCCTATGGGAATCTAGTCAGGTCACATTGCGGAATAGTATCTTATGGGAAAACGATAGCGAAAGTCTCTATATCAGACCCGGAAACAACTTGCATGTCAGCTATTCAGATGTGCAAGAGGGGGCTTCAGCTGGTTCTGGAGACAGTCTTTATTGGCTGACAGGGAATATCGACACTGACCCTCTATTTTGTAGCATGGAGGAGGAGAACTACCAATTGGCTGCCAGCTCTCCCTGTGTCACTGCAGGTGAAGATGGCCTGAATATGGGCGCTTTAGATATTGGTTGTACAGTAGCGCTTGATGATTTCGTCATGTTGCCATTAAAACTCACGTTGCAACAAAATTATCCCAATCCATTTAATCCGATGACAACCATTAAATATGGTTTGCCGGAATCCGCGGAATTTTCACTCACGATTTTTGATATTAGAGGCCGAATGATTAAAACTTTTGCTGGTATCGATTTGCCCGCCGGCTGGTATGAAATGATCTGGAGCGGTTTGGATGATTCTGGACGCCCTGTGAGTACGGGTGTCTATTTCTGTCGTCTAAAGTCAGCCAGCCAAACTGAGGCCATAAAAATGCTTTATCTTAAATAAGAGTGGATTCGAGACATCAGAAGTGAAGATAATTCAGGAGCAAACAGTAGATTAAACTCAATATTTGGTTCTTTTAAAACCTATCAATTCGGGATGTCTCGCTCTGATATAAAAGCAAGCAAAGCTTGACATCTATTAAACGGTGTCCTACTCGCTTAGTACTGAAACTCAAAATTCAGCATCCAGGCCTCGTGATCCTCATAGCTCACCATGGTTGCAAATCTATCGGAGATCGCAATGAGCCTTAGGCCGATTTGCCATTGGAGTTGGTCACCAAATCTGTTTTGATAGGATTCGTCTTTGATATAGTCGATTTGATTGATAATGCTGATGGCATCACCCATGTTGCGGGGGAAGGGGTACCAGATAGAACCCAGAGATACCATTCTGTTATCAAGATAGATATTAATGTGGGAATTAATGGTTGGAACACCAACTGTTCCGACAGCAAAAAATGAGGTTCCCTGTATTGGAGAATCCCGCCATTCAGCTGTTTGTAATGGACTTAATGACCCGTAATCACCAGGCTTCCGTAAATCAAAATATCCACCTTCTGTAGCTGTTACATACTTGATGTATCCCAGCGCCAATTGAACAGGATATATATCGCCGCTTGGGGGCAATACTTCCAATTTTATTGAAAGATCAGCCTGATTAGCCAGGGATTCGACGCCCCAAATTCCAGCCTCGGCAGTAAATAGCCACAGTGATGTGCCCAGTTTCACCTGCCTCATATGACCTGTGTTTGGATCCCACCTTCCACTGGAGTGGATCCATGTTCTTGGAGTACTCGCGCTGGGTACATCTATCATTAGGAATCGTGGCTTAAGTTTTAAAAAGGCAGCGAAACGACTTTTTATGAGGTCGATGCGTTCCTGCTCCTGACGAATCCGAGACTCTTCCATTTTCAGTATATGGTCCAGGGAATCGATCACCGCTTGTTTACGCCCTAATGCCAGGCTATCCATCGTGAGTTTATGGCGGAGTGAATCAGCACGCAAAGCTTCCGTGGCCTGGTGGGCCATCTCCTGTTTGCGGATATCCGTTTCAAGCGAGATCTTTATTTCATCGGTCACCAACTTGTGATACTCAGATTTGCCATATTTAATGAGACTGTGATAGATGGAGTCGCTGGTCATAAATCGTTCTGATATTTTCACAGATCGAAGCTTCATATTGGTTGATACCAGGGATTCGTAGCTATAATTTTCTTCCAGACGGTCTTTGTTCTCTTCGATCTGTTGGGTGGCGATACTCTTCACACTGACTTCGACGAATTGGGAAAAACGAAGACGGGCATCATTATCGGCCTGATCTGTAGATTGGGTTGATTTCCCAATTCCATAATAAACGGCAGCGTCCCTGATTTCGTCCTCAAGCACCCAGCGTGGAACTCCATTCACTAAATTTGGAAGGGCAGACTTATCTGGTGTACCGAGCAATTCATTTAGATCAAATGGACGCCCATGTATAGCACGGTCGAATTTCGTCTTGGTCGTGTCCGGTGATGGGGTGGCCTGGATCAGCTGAGTGAAGGCCAGAATCAAAATAATCAGTGTTCTTTTTACGATAAAATCGTCTCCCCAGTTAAGCTCACATTCTAGTATTTGCTAGTATTCAACACAAGGTTTGATTCCAGCAATGGCAACTCGGAAAAGAAGATTTTGCGCTCGCTCACATTGGCTTGATGGAGAAAAAAAATATGTTCCCATTGACCACCAAGCCTCAAAGACACTAAGCGCGATAAAATTCGATTTGAGGACTTTTATGCACGGGTGTCTTGGTGGTACAGAAATCGCAGCATGATTGAGGAATCAGATACTCGCAAAAGGGCTCTATTCATTATTGTGTCGCGGGGCTAGAAATGTTATGATTGTGCCGCTGCTCCGATTAAGCGGTGCTAGCTAAAACTGAAAGGGTGCGACTGGTGTCAAAAGGCGTAACAAAACAAAGCGAAGATTTTTCAAAATGGTATACGGATGTGGTTCGACAAGCCAAGTTGGCAGATTATGGTCCAGTTAAAGGCACCATGGTTATTCGACCCTATGGATATGCCATCTGGGAGAACTTCCAGGGTATACTGAATCAGATGTTCAAAGACACTGGCCATGTCAACGCCTATTTCCCCATGTTCATTCCAGAGCACTTTCTAAAGAAGGAAGCTGAACATGTGGAGGGTTTTGCCCCTGAGGTTGCTGTGGTTACCCATGCTGGCGGGAAAGAATTGGAAGAACCTCTAATCGTTCGTCCTACTTCTGAGACCATCATCTGGCATATGTACAAGAAATGGATCTCCTCTTATCGGGATCTACCACTCCTGATCAATCAGTGGGCTAATGTGGTACGCTGGGAAATGCGGACCCGCCTTTTCCTACGCACGACAGAGTTTTTATGGCAAGAGGGACATACAGCCCACGCAACTGCAGAAGAGGCCGAGGAAGAGACCTTGAGAATGCTTGAAGTCTATAAGCGTTTCGCCGAGGACTATATGGCTATGCCAGTCATAACAGGCCAGAAAACGGAATCTGAAAAATTCGCCGGTGCTGTCAATACTTACTCCATTGAAGCCATGATGCGCGACACCAAGGCATTACAGGCAGGAACCAGCCATTATCTGGGTCAGAATTTTGCGAAAGCCTTTGAAGTGACATTTCAGAATAAAGACAATAAGGAAGAATTAGTTTATGCCACAAGTTGGGGTGTAAGCACACGTCTGGTGGGCGGCTTGATCATGTGCCATGGAGATGACAAGGGTTTGATCTTACCTCCCAGAGTAGCGCCCCATCAGGTCGTTATTATCCCAATTTTTAGAAATGATACAAAAGACCTGGTTATGGGAAAAGTAGCAGAATTGGTCGGTGAGTTAAAAGCTGTATCTGTCCGTGTCCATGTGGATGATGACGAGAAGGCATCACCTGGCTTTAAATTTAATGAGTGGGAAATGTGTGGAGTCCCCATGCGGGTCGAAATAGGACCCAAGGATATTGAAAAGGGACAGGCTGTGGTCGTGATTAGACATTCTGGGGTTAAACATTTTGTAGCGCTGACAGAGTTGGCCACTTTTCTGGCCGGACAAGTTGTGACTGTCCAGGATGAACTTTTTCAGCGGGCTTTAGATTTCCGCGAAGCCAATACCCACACTGTTGAGAATTGGGAAGAGTTCAAAGAAACTTTGGAGACCAAAGGAGGCTTTATTAAAGCCTTTTGGAATGGTTCAGCTGAGGTTGAGGCGAAAATCAAAGAGGAAACAAAAGCCACGATTCGATGTATCCCTTTTGACCGGCCTGGAGTAATCGGAAAATGTGTTTATACGGGCGATGAGGGTTCTCAACAGGTGCTTTTTGCCAGGGCATATTGAGTTAAGAGTTAAGAGTTTGGAGTCCCTGTCTTTTTTGATGGGGGCTTTTTTTTTACTGCATCATATTCCATGAATCCTTCTGGGGGAGGATTCTAAATCTGGCCTGATAAGCAAATTTTGAGGATTATCCAGGTTGGAGGGACTCGGGTGCCTCAAGCTGCTCATCTCCACACAGGGGTAAAGATTACAGCGAAAAAAAACACTTGATATCCAGACAATGAGTTACCATCGTTCTAATCTATTTTTTCTACTGAGATCAGGTGATTTATGACCTGTTCCCTGTACCCCGTATATACTAGGAATCGTGAAAAGCTGTGTGATCTGCGGTGCTACAATTATTCATGCCTTAGTGACTCAATCGGATCCAGACCAGCAGCCTTGAAGGCGGGGTAGATTCCAAAAACAACGCCAATAAAGGAACAAACACCCAACCCAATAAATACCCAATCCATGGGAATTACCGGGGCGACATTTTTGAGTACCAATGTGACCATATTTCCAGCCCCGATACCCAACAGAACGCCAATGACACCCCCGATAAGCGATAGGAAAACCGCTTCCAGAAGGAATTGAAAGAGGATGTTGTTGCGGGTCGCACCAATGGCCTTACGAACGCCAATTTCCTTAATTCGCTCACTGACTGACACCAGCATAATATTCATGATACCGATACCGGCCACCACCAATGCGATCACACTTACAGCGCCGGCAAATAATTTTATACCCGCAGTAAACGCGCCGAAAGTTTCGATCAGTGCATCGTTGGATGTTACTTCGAAATCATTTTCTTCCTGGGGTCCCAAGCCGCGGACGATGCGCATCTGATCAATAGCCTCTTCCTTAACCAGGTCAAAGCTTTCGCCATCTGGTGCTTTGATTGAAATTCCTAAGGAAGTCCAGCGAGAACCAAAGTATTGTAGATATGCAGTTATTGGGACAATTACAAAATTATCCTGACTCTGACCAAACATTTCACCTTTGCGTTGCAGAGTCCCAATGACGTCAAAACCAATACCATTAATTGTTACGGTTTGTTCCATGGGGTCCTGGAAGGGGAAAAGCTTTTCCAGGACATCCGTGGCCAATAAAACCACACGACGGCCATATTCAATATCTTCAGGAATAAAATTTCGACCATAATCGAGACTGTGGTTGAGTGCTTCCAGACCAAATTCATCGACACCTTGAACCCCTACATTTGGATTGGTCGCTTCTTTTTTGTAGCGAATCGTTTTGCCGCCAGTACCGTCCTGGGCTGATACAAATTCAGCACCAACCATACGGTCCCGAAGCTCCAGAGCCATATCGTAGGTAATGTTGGGTCGTCTCCAGTATTTTCGACGACTGTTGTGGTCACCCATCTGAAGGACAGGGGATTTCTGAATAAAAATGACATCAGAGCCAAAGACATTAAGCCCGGAGTTGATTGAAGATTCCAGGGTGCGAATAGCCGTCATTACGGCGATAATCGCAAAGACACCGATAACGATACCGAGAAGGGTTAGAATGGATCGTAACAGGTTGTCACGAATCGCTTCCAGTGCCATGAAAAATGCGTCATTCAGGGTTTTTAAAGTCGTTCTGAAGTACATACTCTACTCGTACCGCAACGCTTCAATGGGGTCCAGCTTGGCACCCTTTCTGGCAGGAGCAAGACCAGCAAATAAGCCGACGGCTATACTGAGGCCAATGGCCATGAAGGCGACACCGAATGACATGTTGGCCGGGAATATAAATTTGCTGATAGCCAGACTGATCAAAGTGGATATGATGAGACCAACAAGCCCCCCAGATGCGGTGATCACCATGGCTTCGATGAGAAATTGGCCCTGGATTTGACCCTTCGTTGCACCAAGGGCTTTCCGTATACCAATTTCCCGTGTGCGCTCCTTTACGGATACAAACATGATATTGGCGATGCCGATTCCACCGACAAGGAGTGATAGTGCTGTAATGACCATTCCGGTCCCACCAATCGCCAGTTTAATGCCTTGATAAGTCTGCCGGAAAGCGTTTTGCTGATTAACGGCAAAGTTGTCCTTCTCCCCGGGTTTTTGACCACGCAAAACCCTGATAACTCCCCGGAGTTCTTCTTTGGCTTCGTCAACCCTATCTTCAGGAACTTTAACCGTGATTGTTCGTTTTCCCCAGGGTCCGTGAAAAATTTTATTAAATGTAGCCAGAGGTATAAGCACCTGTGTGTCGTTTGAAAAGGATCCCATAAATTTCCCCATTTCAGCCAGTACACCAATCACTCTGAAGCGTTTTGAACCAGCGAAAATCATTTTGTCTACAGGATTGCCCTGAGGAAACAAATTCTTGGCGACTTCGGACCCCAATAATACGACCTGGGCGCCTGTCCGGTCCTCAGATTCAGTAAAAAACCGACCGAATTCAACATCTACGGTAGATACTTCAGGATAATTTGCTGTAACGCCGTGGATAAAAATGTTTTCTGCAGAAAGATCTTGATAGCTCAGGTTTGCAGAACGTCCTCTTTCTGCCGCCACAACCAGGGCATATTCCGAGCGTTCTTTGATGTCGTCAGCCATGTCGAGTTCAATTTCAGGGCGATTGCGCAATGTCCACCAATCTTCATCGCCGAACCAGGGCCACTTTTCGATATACAAATTTCCCCGACCGAGAAATTTCATACTGTCTTCAAATAAGGTGTCGACACCATTAATTAAAGTAGACATGAGGGAGACGGCGATAATACCAATCACAATGCCTGTGCCTGTGAGAATAGACCGGGTTTTGTGGCCCCACAATTCGGACAGGGCGATACGCAAATTTTCCCAGAAGAAACTTCTCATAATAGAAGCTTTCGAGAATCAGTGCTTCTGTGATGGACTTTCACTTCGTCATTCCCATTACTTCGAGCCATCATAATACAGGACCCGTCGAGGGCGAAAGTATTACCCGGTCTCGGGTTTTTGTGGCGGGCTGATATATGGAGCGTATTCCAGTTTTCTGCGATAAAGGCCTTCTTTTTCTGCCTTCCCCAATTTTTAATCCGTTCTCCCAGAAGGATAGCATCCGGAATATCCATCAAATCTGTATTCCAGAGCAATTTCACCGGTCGTCTAGAGTGAGAGTTCCCTCGGAAAGATCCATCATGATGCTGGGCTAATCGATTTTCCAGATTACTCGTCACACCAGTGTACAGGGACAAATCCGAACATTCTAATATGTATACTTGACCTTGTTTCATAGCTTAGATATCCTTCGACTCCGCTTGTAATGTCGGTGTGCTATAGGTTGGAGGTCTTGTATAGTCATTTATCTGGCACGTGATGTTAGATCATCTGAGGCGATTTTTCCGTCAAGGAGCCGGACGACACGATGGGCATGTTCAGCGATATGTTCTTCATGGGTTACCAGAATAATGGTATTTCCTTGTTTATGAAGCTCATCAAATAGCGCCATGATTTCTTCACCGGTTTTGGAATCCAGGTTACCCGTGGGCTCATCTGCGAGGATGATGGCAGGGTTGTTCACCAGCGCTCGGGCAACTGCCACGCGCTGACGTTGACCACCGGACAACTCATTGGGCTTATGGTGAATACGATCCCCCAGCCTCACTCTTTCAAGGGCTTGAATCGCCATCCCTTTACGATCAGCAGCTTTAATCGCGCCATTGTAGATCAGGGGCAGCTCAACGTTGCGTAGGCTGGTGGACTTTGGCAGGAGATTGAAGGTTTGAAACACAAACCCAATTTTTTTATTTCTGATATGAGCCAACTCATCATCACCCATGGTGGCGACATTGATCCCATCCATAAAAAACTCACCATTGGTCGGCGTATCCAAACAACCCAAAAGGTTCATCAATGTCGATTTGCCAGAGCCAGAGGGTCCCATGATTGAGATGTATTCATTTTGTTCGATTGATAGAGAAACGCCATCCAGGGCACGAACTTCAGTGTTACCCATCTGGTAAATTTTATAAAGATCTTTAACTTGGATTAGAGACATTAGTACTTTCGTCTTCCTATTTTCAGATTGGTTGGATACACAAATACTGCGTCAGTTCAGTGCCTAATCCTTCTTCGGTTCGTTAGCATTGAACTTCTTACGCTTGGTGACTTTCACTTTGTCACCATCATTGAGTCCACGACTGATTTCCTTGTAGGGGCCAGTTACAATTTCATCATCCAGTTCCAAACCCGAAATGATTTCAAAATCGCGTTCACCGATAATCCCTGTAACGACCTCCCGTTGAATAGCCGCCTTGCCTTTGCCTTTTTCACTTTCCACCAACACGAAAACAACCTCGACAGGATCAAGATCCGCGTCCTCTTCCAGGCGACTGCTATCAGCTCGATTTAATTCACCATCTTGTTTTTCATTCAGCTGCTTCGGTTTACGCATTGTCACACTTTGGATGGGAACAAACAAGACATCGTTCTGGACAGCCGTTCGGATATCCACTGCGGCAGACATACCTGGGCGAATTTCTTTGGGTGGCGTGAGCAATCTGATCTGAACTTTGAAGTTAGTGACCTGATCCAGGCTGCCCTGACCTGTATTCTGAGCGCTGTGTGCAATCTCAGTCACGATTCCCTGAAATATGGTATCCTGGAGAGCATCAATTTCAATCTCTGTGGTATCGCCCAGGGCAACATCAACCACATCGTTTTCATTTACGTCGACAAGAACTTCCATCGCATTCAGGTCAGCAATCACCATAATGATATCACGGCTGAACGCAGACCCGAGAGCCATTTCACCGACTTCCTTATTGACCAGAGTGACCGTTCCTGACATGGGTGCAAACATGATTGTTTTGTTGTAATTGTCGACGGATTGTGCCAGAGCTGCCTCAGCCTGTTTTTTTGAGGATAAACTTTGGAGATAACGCACGAGAGCGCCCTGGTAAATGAGCTCGCTTACCAATTTTTTTTGAAACAATTCGAGCTGTTGATTTTTTTCCAGTTCAGCAAGTGAAAGCGAGGCTTCGGTTGAGGTTAAAACTTCCTTTGAACGATCGACGTCTGCTTTATACCGGGTTGCATCCAATTGGGCCAGGAATTGCCCCTTCTCGACCCAGTCGCCCTCTTTGACCGCCATTTTAATAACCCTGCCAGCCACATCGGCACTGACATCAACTTCTACTACGGGTTGAATCCGACCGGAAGCAGCAACTTTATGGACGACCTGTCCGCGTTCAACTTTTGCCGATTGGACTTCCTTACTGTTCCCTTTTTCTTTCTTTACTGCGAAAAACCCCACGACTCCGATCGTGACTACTGCGAGAACAATAATGATGATTTTCTTTTTAGACATGACTCCCCCTAACGCTTTCCCATGAGCTGGAGTAGACCAGCCTCAGCTATCTTCAGATTGTGTTGTGTACGAATCAGATTTGATTTGGCATCTTCATAGCTGGCAGTGATGCGTAAAACATCGAGAATTGATAATGATCCAATTTTGTACTGTTCCTGAGCTAACAATAAATCTTGTTCAGAAGCAGTAAGAATCAATTGAGATATTTCCACAGATTCATTTAAGGCATCCATTTGTTCCAGGGTCTGGGCTAGTTCCTTGCGCAGGTTACGCTCAGACAAATCATAGTTTTCAACGGCCAGCTTGGCGTTGATTTTACCTTGCTCCACACCACGACTCGTTCTGGTTCCGTTAAACAGGTTCCAGCTCATGGTTAATCCAGCAGACCTGGAGCTGGTCGTTTCTCCGAACACATCTCCGACTGCAGGTGCTGTATTCCGATAAGATGCCGAGAGACCTAAAGAGGGCATGTATCCTGCTTTGGCGATTTTAACGTTATAGGATGTGATGGCCTTGTTCTGATCAAGCAATAATAATTGTTGGTTTGAAACCAAGACCTCATCCATGATCGCATCCAGTCTGGGGACTTTCACTGCCTCCCAGATTGGGTTTGTCAGTGTGAGTGGGCTATCCGATTCACGCCCCAAAATAATATTCAAGTTGCGTGCTTTTGATTGAAGCTCAACTTCACCGTTAATAATTTGCAATCTGGATTGTTCTATATTTACGCGGGTGCGCAAGGTGTCATTTTGAGATGCCGCTCCAAGCTTGAATCGTTCCAGTGTCAGCTGGTGTTGATAATTGCTCGTGGTTTGATTTTCCCGATAGACTTCCAATAACTGCTGTGTAGTCAGGTAATTATAATAGGCAGCTTTGATCTGATATATTGTATTGACTTCATAACTCTGATACTGAATATCAGCCGCCTCCAGCGCGACTTTGGCGGATTTCAGGGTATTCCACCAGGCTCCACCATCCCAAATGTTTTGGGTTAAGCTCAAAGAGCTGGAATATCCATTGGTTCCACTTGCCACTCCAAAACCAGTATTGGCGCCTGATAGTGAAAAATTGACGACAGGTAAGACCATTCCCACATTGCTCTTCGCTAATGAAACATTCCTGTCGGTCTCAAAGCGGTTGATTCGCAACGATTGATTGTGTTCTATACCAAGACGGATACAATCTTCCAGGTTGAGGGGTGAATTTGTTTGTCCCTGACTGACGATTGGGACCGTAATGAGGGTGAGAGCTAGAAGCCCGATAAACTTTAAACGCATGGAATATCCTATCATAAATAGCTATTGATTATTTTTCAAATGAATGATTGTCCTAACCCATCATCAATGAGTTAGCTTTTACAAGGGCGGCGCCAATGGCAACCAGAATCAACCAGGGCATACCCACGGCTACGATTCCTGAGGAGCTGGGTTTGTTATACAACTTGGCAAAACCAAAGCCCATAACCACCATTCCCCAGATTCTGAATACATCGAGTTGATTTAGAAAATGCTTTAAATAGGAGTCAATCTCTTCAAATATTAATCCTGGGCTGAATATCATATCAGTTGATTCCTTAATGGCAATAAGGGGCGCTTTAACCAAGAGCTCCAAAGTTCCAACTCCAGGAGCCATATTCATTAAGAATCCGTTCCCGCCTATGAGATATGTCATCATCACCATGGTGAACATTTGGAAAAATTTCACGTTACCGCCCATCCCAAAATTACCAACCAACATTAAAACGGCTGAAAAGAAAGCGGCTGAAATAAAATACATGACTGGGATAAGCAGATAGCCCCACAGGTTTCTGAAAGCAAAAGGGTGTTCGCGGGAGTCCGTGATTTTTTCTCGAGCGTCCCTCATTCCTTCATTCACTTGCTCTAATCGTTCTTCTGGAATATCAGGATTATTTGAGAGTGATCTTTCAATCCTGATAAAACGCTCCTCGGCTTCATTGATGCTCACATCTCGGAAAAACAGAGGTAGAATAATCATACCAATAGTGACAATCATTAAAGGATACAACCAGTCCTTGTACGAAACCCCTTCGGCTAAACCATCAAAGGCTTTACTCGGTGTAAAGAATAGATTTACTATCCGCTGTAGAAATGACATTTTATCCATGAGAATTACCCCTCTGTTTGATAGATCGGAATAGGTGTCATATTAAAAATCAAAGTGAGCCGATCTCTCTCACTTCGATGGTCCTATTATCGGCAATCAATATGCCATTTGATCAAAGCGCTTGTATCTTTTTATATTGCTAAATCTGGTACTCGGTTAACTCACTTAAGTGCAAAATGATCCTCTTGGACGGGGATGGTTTCTGCGGTGGTGACATCATAGGTCATCGTGAACATTTCATCATCATCATCATCCAGGAGTTTGATTGTAAATTTAATCACCTCTCCATCCGGTCGAGACCAGTCTCTATCAGTCTTGATCGCGTTATATGCCATATTGATCAGACTGGGTACGCCCTCGATATGTGCATCGTCATATCCCAGTTTTTTATTCAAGTCCTCTCTCGCTGAACTTATTTTCGATAAAGCCTGTGATTTGTTCGTGTAATATTCCTCGATTACGATCCGTTTATCTGAATCTTCAGGGTAAACTGTTGTCAGCACTTTTTGGGCTTTAAAGCCATTAATATTTTTTTCATAGCCCATGATTTCTCGGACAACCCGCGGTAAATCATCTATATCATTTTGATCTGACTCCATATCAATCTGAGTTTCAGAATTCTCCAGATCTGATTTGACTTTAGCTCTGATTTCGGAGAAGGATTGAGCAGTGTAAATCATTTTTTCATCGTCGTACTTCCAGAGTAATTCTTCACACATATCCGAGAGTTGGTTGTCGTGACTTTTTCCATCTGACTCGCTCAGCATCTGAACCAATGCGTTGTGTAGTTTGATGGTTGTCACTTCCTTAAGCTTGCAGCCAGCCAAATAACTGGTCGTCCGTGTGGATATCTTACCTACCACAGGTATATCGATGACGGTTATTTCCTCAATGTGATGCTCCTTACCGGCAGCATACAGAGGCAGGGTATAGGTAAATAGCCCAAGTAAAATGGCCAAAAGAATAACGGTTTTTGTTTTCATAATAAATTCCTCATTTTCATAATATTTCAGTGCTATCCTGCGGGTATGTTTTTTCGATAGATGTGCCATATGCCATAGTAAAGCAATCCAGAGACCAAAACGGAAATCAGGGTATCAATATTGAATAAATAAGCCCAGAAGTTACCATATACCAGCACCTCTCCATCCAGCCCTCCATGCATCAACTCCCATTGATCGATGAGGACTTGATTAAACCCCCAGAAAAACTTGGCTATGTATTTTAAGAAGGCGATACTTTGGAACACAATAGCCCAGCTAATTGCGAAGAGAATTGGAGCCCCAAGACCAATAAGTAATGGTCTTCCCTTCACATAGCTACCGACCAGCATGAGGAATAAGGCTAGCGGGGCCATGTGGATGGCGGCAAAAATCAGGTATGAGAACCAATCCCATAACATGCCTACATATGAAATGTGGCTTAAGACCAAGGCAGCAAGTGCGTTGAAGGGTTCACCCATGATCCATATTGCCAGTCTCGTAAATGCCAAGTATTCAATTGAAAGAAACAGAGTAAGACCGATTACACCGATCAAACCTGCTGCGATTTTGGACCCCAATAAATAGTGATCATTTACTGGAAGACTTCGATAGAAAAGGGTGGAGTTATCCTCCCGTTCTTTATAGATGGCATCTGAAAAGTAAAACATGCTGAGAAAAAGAACGAATCCGAAGATACCCATCATTCCAATGCGCAGACCAAATATGATAGGGACGGTTATTTTTGACATCCACTTATCTATGTTTTTTGAAGCAGCGTCTCCATCGATGGAAATTTCAATATCATTGCCCTTCATGCGAATGTCCACATCGCCAACATTTTCATCATTGATTTGGATGTCTTCAAGTTTTATGTGACCGTCGCGCTCCAGCTTATCGTGGAAAAATGCAGATCCACGCGATACCGAAAGCAGCATGAGCAAATTTAAAAAAGTGACGATCAGTATGGTTCCAATGACAACTCGGCGCCATTCCAACCATTCTCGTTTTAGTAGAACCCTTAAAGCGTTCATGCTGCACCTCCCATGAGAGCAACAAAAATATCAGCAACTGAAGGCGTCTGGATATCGCCCATTTTCACCAGAGCCTGGGTATCTGCGTTTTCCAGGAGAAATACCCGGCGACCCAGAATGCCATATTCACTCATGGGTTTGAGTTCAGTCCTCAGTTTATCAGCCTGATCAGCGGGGATCGTCAGCTGAGTAAATCGCTCACCAAGTTCCTCAATGCTGGCATAGAGGAGAATCTTCCCTTTATTGATGAAGATGACATCGCTGAGGATGTGTTCGACTTCTTCGATTTGATGGGTTGATATGAGTAGTGATTTTTCCTCATCAAAATAGTCTTCAAGAACGCTGGTATACAGTTGCTTCCTGAACAAGATATCCAGTCCATGGGTCGGTTCGTCCAGGATAAGCAGTTTGGTTTCCGTAGCCAGAGTGACAGCCAGATGAAGTTGGGTCTTCATCCCCTTACTCAAACTCTTAATTTTTTTATCCATAGGGATAGTGGTTGTTTTCAGAAAAGTTTCGGCTGTCTCACGATTGAAACCGGGATGAATGCCATCCATAAAGCCTAGCAATTCATTGACTTTCATCCACGAAGGCAGGACAGAGATATCATGAATCACACCGGTTTCCAGCATAAGTTCAGCGCGTTGTGAGCGAGGTTCGTAGCCCAGAACCTTGGCTTCCCCCGTGTAGTCCAGCTCACCGGTCAGGGCGCGCAGAAGGGTGGTCTTTCCAGCACCATTGGGGCCAACCAAGCCTACGATACGGCCAGGAAGTATTTCCAGACTGACATTGTCCAGCGCCTTGAGATCGCCATAGGATTTGGAGATATTTTTTAGTTCGATCAGAGCAGACATTAGATCTCCTCCCCATATTTTGAGTGGATTAGTTCGATCAGGTCATCTCTGGAGATGGACAGCATTTGGGCTTCCTGTACCAGAGCCTGAATGGTTTCAGTCTTAAAGCGCTCGCTGGCGCTTTGGTTGAGTTGCTTGCGAGCACTTTTCTGGACAAACATGCCCAGTCCTCGGCGTTTTTCCAAGAGACCCTCCTGAATCAGTATTTGGGTTGCGTTTAACACGGTCTGGGGATTCAGACCATACTCTACAGAAATCTGTCGCACGGAAGGTATAGCGGTTTCCGCTGCCAGGGAGCCTGTGAGTATATCCTGGCGTATAGAGTCGGCCAGTTGCTGATAGATCGGTGTTTTTTGATCAAAGTTCATTTGCTTTCACCTCTTTTGGTGTTCTACAT
>JABMOT010000116.1 GCA_013202385.1 Fidelibacterota bacterium | reverse complement strand
CCTCAATTTCTACCTTATCTGGAAGCGGGGATTTCATAACGAATATTGATGCGCCAAAAATGAGGTTGGCTGGCATATTATTGCCTTTTTGGCTTCTTACCATAAGCTGTCTGGGTATTGAGTTATTGCTGGCGTGTATAAGCAGTGATTGTTCAGCTGACAAGCAGTACTCCTTACCATATCTATCTTCAAGATATCGAGAGCAAAAACCCCAAAATGAAATATACCATGATGTGCTATCCCCCTTTCGTTCCGCTTGCGGGGTGGAGATATACCAGCCTTTAAAGACTTCTCGGATAAATCCATTTTCTCTGAGTCGTTCTCTATGCACCCTGGACAAGTCACTGGCCTTGATTCCTACAATCCCATTCTTTTGAATGTCTTTGAGCTTTTCTAAGGACGCTGCTAGTTTTTGACTTGGTGTTGCCATTGGTAATTGTGCTCTTCTTATTGTTTACGGTTGTGTTTATGTTATTACTTGGTGCCGTGGCATTATTATTTTTTTATGTTGTGCTAATATTATTACTTTGTGCATTGTAAGGAAATTATCATGAATATCAAGAGATATAATTGTGGAAGTGTCTGGCAGAATTCACGCCCCTGTGCTTAGAATGTGAAACGCAATTGTGCATTGCGTGGAAAAACGTGAAGCTTACAATTTATGCGCACATCTTGTAATCACATCGGGGAGTTGTGCGATTTTGCAACTGTTGCAACGACCTCTCGCGTTTGCCACAGTTGTGTCGGCGTACCAAAAATGTGTCAAAGAGATTAGTACTTTGCTTTCTTGATCCTTAATCGTTAATCTCTTCTTGAACAAACTCAATGTCGAATGGAATAGTAGACTACGTTTCATGTAGGGCATCCCAGTCACGTTGCACTTCCTCCAACTGTTTTTTAAGATCTTCCTTGGAAGGAAGGTAGAGTTGATACTCTGAGGTATGGATGTTTGAATCTTTTGGTAAAGTAATTTCCACCATGGCTTCTTTATTCTTCCTGCAAATAATGATTCCTATGGTTGGTTCCTCATCGTCCAGTTTTACATGCCGATCAAAATAGTTCACGTACATTTGCATTTGACCCAAATCCTGATGCTTCAGCTCACCGATTTTAAGATCTATTAGTGTGTAACAGTGTAGCAGTCGGTTATAAAAAACCAGATCTACATAATAGTGGTCTTCTTCAAACGTAAAGCGTTTCTGCCTGGCTTCAAAAAGAAAACCTTTTCCGAGTTCTAAAAGAAAATGCTCAAGTTTGTCAATGATCGCCGTTTCCAGATCACTTTCAGAATATTTTGATTTTTCGTCCAAACCCAAAACTCTAATACATATGGATTCTTAATACTATCCTTTGGATTTTCAATTACATGCCCCTTTTGGGCTAGCTTTTTAATCTCATCCTTCTCGCGACTCAAGGCAAGACGCTCATACAAACTGGAATCAAACTGTCGTTTCAGTTCCCGTAACGACCAGTTCTCACTATTAGCTTCTATTTCATAAAAAGCCCTCTCTCCGTCCTGCTTGATAGCCATCAGAAAAACATAGTGTGACCAGCTCAACGGAAATTGCGAAGATAGGGCCCGCGCAATCTCCAGTGCCGTATCTGATGACCCATGATTCAAACTGGATTTCCCAGACACTGTCTGGGATTTCTCCATTGCCCAGTCTGAATTGAATTCCCCAGACCCTGTCTGGGATTTTTGAACGACACTTTTTGAATACATCAGATAAAATTTTCGCATATACTCCAGATTGCTCTGTGAATACCCTCGACCAAATTCGATTGCCAACTCAACTGATAAATCTTTGAGCAGCGTCTTTCCATATTCTGCCCGTTCACTACCCCCTTGTTCAAATTCGACAATTCGCTTACCGACCATATAGTTGGATGCAACCTGCAGTGCATTAACACTCCGAGCCGTCAAGGACCGAGCTTGGGAGATGATGGTTTTTATAGAATTAATCAAATACTTGTGCTTTTGGGTATTCATCGATGTTCCTTATTATTAAGCAAGATGCTTCCCTTTCTTGCTAGCTTCTGATTCAACAATATAATATTGGATAGGTCAACACCAGCGAGCAATCGGTCAAAATAATTGAGTCATAGTCAGAGGTTTATTGCATAGAAAAGAGGATTCTTTGCACTGGTTAAAGGATAGATAATTTGTGCCACAAATGTGTCGGAAATGCATGTCCATCCCTGGAAGAAATAAGTGAACTCATTTTGATAGAATCCCGGCTTAGCCGCCTCAGGAGGACACTATAAAAAATGCCCCGGGAAAAACCCGGGGCATTATTAGAATCCGTGTAATCTGTGAAATCAGTGGTTAAGACCCAGAGAAGCTCACCTTATCAAATACCATGGTGGGGGTTCTGAAGGAGGAGTGGATCCAGGGATCATTTCCAACTTCCATGAGATTCATGAGCAGATCGGAGTAATTGCCAGAGATGTTCATTTCAGTGATGGATTGGACCCGTTTGCCATTCTCAATCAACCAACCAGCGACTCCGAGGGAGAAATCACCTGTAGTGCCATTGGCGTTGCCACCCAACCAGTCCGTGACCAGTATTGCACGATCGAGATCAGCTTCTATTTCAGCACCGGAGCGACTGCCCGGTTTCACAATCAAATTAGAAGAGCCACCAGATGTTGGTTTCCAGCCAAGCTTATTGCCATAATAGACATCCACAAAATAATTATTGAGGACGCCATTCGTGAACAGAGGCATGGTTTTGGCCGCAATCCCGTCGCCATCATAATAGCGACTACCCAAGCCACGGACTATGGTTGGATCATCGGTGATGGTCAATAATTCTGAGGCAATCTTTTCACCCTTTTTATCAGCCAGGAAGGAATTCTTCTGCTGAATAGATGAAGCACTCAAGGGTCCCATTAATCTCCAGAACAAGCCGGCTGCGTTTGAGTTCTCCAGCAAGAGCGGCATGGTCTCAGAGTCCACTTTTGCAGCGCCTATTCTACCCTGAGTTCTTGCCAGGGCTTCTTTGGCAGTTTGCTCAGCGCTCACCAGATCTTCAAGATGACGGGCACCATAATAGCGCCAGCCCTCAGGCTTTTTATCACCAACCCCTTGCATGGATACAGAAGCACCATGGGTGAAAGAGGTGGATTCCCGATGACCCTCAAAGCCATTGGATTTCAGGTGATAGCTTTCACCGTGGCTGTCGTAAAATCCTGAAGCCACCGATATGATCCGCTTATCCTTACCTTCCAGAAAAGCCCCCAGCTCTTTGGCTCTATTTTGTCGCTCTTCAGCCGTGATATCACCTTGCCTTGAATCATTCAAATCCAGATCGCCTGCCGGTTGACCCTTATACAATTCAGGATCAGGGAGTCTGCGAAATTCATCTGCTTCCAGAAAACCGGTTAAATCCACTGCATTCCCGATGAATTTTTCCAATGATTCTTTGCGTAAATCATTGGTAGAGTGGCTGGAATAACGACCCTTGGCATAAAGTTCAAGCCACATGGATTGTTCGGTAGATTCCTTCAAGGTCTCAACTTTGCCATCACGATAATCAACAGAAACCGACCGTGAATAATTGATACCCAACGCACTTTCAGAAGCACCCAATTGTTTGGCTTTTTTCTGAACCCAGTATCCTAAATCTAAATAGACATTCTTTTCCATAATTAACCTCTACCTCCCACCGTGATAGATGACACCAGCACACTGGGCATTCCTTGTGAAACAGGGACTCCCTGACCATTCTTACCGCAGGTCCAACCACCTTCTGCCATCTTCATATCGTTGGCAACCATGGTGATACGCTTCAATACTTCTGGACCATTACCAATAATATTGACGTCTTTGATCGGTGCTGTAATTTTTCCGTTCTCAATCAATGAACCCGACTTTACATAAAAAGTAAAATCCCCAGGTCCAATATTGACCTGTCCATTGGTGAATTGATCAGCCAGGATACCATACTTAACTGAAGCAATCATTTCCTCAAACTCATGAGGACCGCTCTTCATATAAGTATTGCGCATGCGGGGCATTGGAAAATGCTTGAAGGATTCCCGACGGCCACTGCCAGTTTGTGGCACCCCATAGTGTTCTGCAGAAATGCGATCATGGAGATAGGTCTTGAGAACGCCATTTTCTACCAGAACCGTCTCTTCAGATGGAACGCCCTCATCATCCACATTGATTGAGCCGCGGATGTTGGGATTGGTACCATTGTCTACGATAGTAATGAAGTCTTCGGAGACTTTTTTGTTGATCATATCTGAGAAAACCGAAATGCCCTGACGGTTAAAATCTGCTTCCATACCGTGACCGATGGCCTCATGGAGGAGGAT
>JABMOT010000115.1 GCA_013202385.1 Fidelibacterota bacterium | reverse complement strand
CTATTGGCTAAAAAGATACCCTTAGACGCTGTCATTTGCGCTAATGACACCCTGGCAATTGGTGTCACGGAAGAATTAAAGCGTCAGAACATCGCCATCCCCGGTGATGTTGCCGTTGTTGGTTTCGATGATATTTATGCGGCCCGTTTCCAATCACCGGCCCTTTCCACGATTCACGTTCCAAAGATGGATCTGGGGAAAGAGGCGTTCAAGCTTTTAGTCGAAGTAATCAATAATCCCAGCCAAGTTCCCCAGACCCGCATCATTGCAGTTGAGTGTGTCTGTCGTGAATCGACGTGATATTTGGACCTTCTTCAACCTTCACCTTTTAAAATTGGGGTAAATTACTGGCCGGCTTCCTCTGCGATCAAAATGTGGTCGGACTGGAATTCTGCTGAGATTCTCAACGACCTCGTGCAAATGAATGAGGCAGGTTTGGATCTGGTTCGCTTCTTTCTATTCACGCCTGATTTTGTTAAACAGGGCCAGATCGATCCTAACCAATTAGCGCATTATAAAACAGTATTAGCTCATCTTAAAACCGCCAATCTCCAAGGAATTCCCACCCTGTTTGTGGGACATATGTCAGGTCAAAATTATCGCGTTGCCGGTTGGGATGAATCAACTTTTTTTACTGACCCTATCGTCCTGCAGCAACAAAAAGATTTTATCAGTGCCATTTTAAATGCCTCCAAAGAATCAAAGCACATCGCGGGCTGGTGTCTCTCAAATGAAATACCCAACGATTTTCCCGGGAAGAGTGCAGCGGAAGTCACTGGGTGGTTTACTGAGATCAGCAATTTTATCAAAACATCAGATTCAAGACCCTTGACAATCGGGGACGGTGTCTGGTCACCTGAGATCACCGGCATTGGTAGACAGAACAATTTAGAGCCATCCAACCACTACAAATTGAGAGAGCTGGCGCCTTTGCAAGACATCCTCGGTGTCCATTTTTATCCACGCTATGACGACTATTGGCCTCAAGCCTACACCTCAGGTTTCAGAATCCTGATGGCCGGCTCATGGAAGCAGGAAATATTTCTGGAGGAGTTTGGACACTCTACCGCTATGGGTTCTGAAAAGAATCAAGCGCTTTACTATCGAGAAGTCATCTTCTCGGCCCTGCAGGCTGGTGCAACCGCTGCGTTGAATTGGTGTTGGACTGATTTCGAGAAAACAGACTTGAGACCTTATCTCCACAACACTTTTGAGAATCGCTTCGGGCTGCGCAGGACGGATGGCAGTTTCAGACCTGCATTGAGTGAAATGCAGGAACTCGCGAGTCTATCACAAGAATTGTCTGCAAATAATTGGGAATTAGCTCCACGTGACAGCTACTTAATCATACCATCCAATTTTTATCATCCCTTGCCATTTGACTGGGATCGCGACACCGACGAAAAATACGATTTATATCTACATACTTATGGCGCACTGGCCAGTTCCGGTGCTTTACCGATGTGCATACATGAACCTGGGGTTGACCATCGATCCCAGGATCATCACATCAGCTTTACGCATAACGCCTCCTTCGTGCTAACGCCAGCCACACTGTGGCTGCCTGCATTGAAACGGCTCAGTGCGCCATTTTGGGAGCAAATCCTGAAAAATGTAGATTTGGGGGGAGTCCTCTATACAAGTTTTGCCAATGATCACTGGGTGGTGGATCTCGATAAAACCATGGGCATAGAATCCCATCTGCGTTTTGGATTGCCTGATTTTTATCCAACTGAAACCATGCTCATATCAAGTCCCTGCGGCTGGGGTCCTTTCCAAAATTTGACGCTGAGCATTCATTTGGGATCTTTAAAAAATCTGCGATCCCTGGCCTATTTACCTGCTGAGGCGAGGTCTGCGAAAGTACTGTTAGAGGACAGCGAAGGTCGACCCATATTGGTAAAAAAGGGGCGAGGGCAGGGGGCTATCTATTTTTCACTATTCCCTTTCGAGATGCTCATGATGCATTCCTGTGATGAAGAACTACGCGGCATTGTTACAATGGTTTACGCTGGTATCCGTGAGGAAAACGAAAGTGCGGGTTCCAGCTGTTACAGTGCTGCAGCCGAATTTTTACGTTTTAGACGAAACCATGAAACCAAAGAATATTTGTTTAATCATGCCTGGGAGCCGCGTGCTTTCGAGGTGCGATTAGAGG
The DNA here is from genome assembly GCA_013202385.1 of Fidelibacterota bacterium. Lineage (GTDB taxonomy): Bacteria > Fidelibacterota > UBA8477 > UBA8477 > JABMPR01 > JABMPR01. Next base: position 394 of record JABMOT010000115.1, on the reverse strand, counting down.
ATAAAAAGAAGACCAATAAGACTATTCGGGTAGAATTGCCCCCGAAATCTTTTTGTGAAGTCGTTGATACTACCGAGCTTGGCTCTCAAATTAAATTGGAGCACAGCCAGGTGGCAGGTATCGCGAAATAAATCAAGCGGCAATTCAAATAGAAGGAGAAAGCAATGAAAACAACAAAAGTAGTTCTACTATTATTGGTTTTCATGACGTTTGCGCTTGCGGAGCTACACAATGGTAGCTTTGAAGGTGCAGCGCCAAATTATTTTAGTCCAGGTGGTACTTCAACAACAGCTGAAGTTATCTGGGGTAATACAGAGTATCGTACAGGTGGTCGCTCCCTGGAGATCACCAAGGCCAATACTGATGGTACGGCATCCTGGGTTAGTGAGGATCT
>JABMOT010000114.1 GCA_013202385.1 Fidelibacterota bacterium | reverse complement strand
TTGGTGAGGATTATACCTGTAAGATCCACTGCCTCCGCAAAGGTTCCGGCTGCATTAACAGCATCCTGACCTGTCATGGCATCAGCCACAAACAAGGTTTCTGCGGGTTTCAGTGCTTTTTGCAATCGTTTGATTTCATCCATCATGTCTGCATCGACATGCAAACGACCTGCAGTATCAACAATCACGACATTTGCAGCGTAGCGCACGGATTCCCGTATGGCTGCCTGAGCAATCCGGACTACATCCTGATTACCTGCCTCAGCGTACACCGGGATATCTAACTGTTTTCCAAGCACCTGCAGCTGAGTTATGGCCGCGGGGCGGTAAACATCACAAGCAACCAGGAGTGGTAGCCGACCACTTTTTCTGAGATTGCGAGCTAATTTTGCTGATGTCGTTGTTTTTCCTGAACCCTGGAGACCGACTAAGAGGATAATAGCGGGGTTTCCCGAAAGTTCAAGACCTGTTGCTTTGCCCCCGAGAAGAACAATCAATTCTTCATGGATGATTTTCACGATTTGTTGTCCAGGCGTGATAGAACGCAGGACTTCAGAACCGAGAGCTTTTTCCTTCACGGAGTCGATGAATGAACGAACGACTTTGTAGTTGACATCGGCTTCAAGAAGTGCCCGTCGAACTTCACGCATGGCGTCGGAAATATTATCCTCAGATAACTTCCCTTGACCGCGAAGTTTCTTAAATATGACTTCCAGATTTTGTGAAAGTTGTTCTAGCATTTCTCCTGCTCTCTTAATGGTCAACCAAGCCCCTTATATAAACCCATATTTATCTATATCTTAATCAGATGAATAAACAGGGTTGACATAAAGCCGCGGAAGATAGACGGCCGACCAAGGGTCGGCAATGGGTTTGTGCAGGGGTGATGATCCAAGAATCATTTGATCTTTCCATCAAGAATATTGACCGGGGCTTGCGCAGTGAGTGTAAAATAGAGTCCTCTTAAGGAACTCTGAGTCCCCCCTGCATCTGGCGGGGTCAAAACTCGAGCAGCCTCCTGCAGGTATTTCCCTATGCTTGAGTGGCTAAGCGCCGACAGCCCAGCAAGCTTCGTCCGGAAGGCGGGCGCAGGCAAAGCACAAATTGCTAAATTAACAATCCCGGACTGGATTTAATCAGCAGCTTTAATCTATTTCTCGGCAGGACGCAGGCTAAGCTGATAAACACAGCCTAAAATGAGGATCTCTCGAAGGAGGGGAATGTTTGAAAGATTTGATTCCCGCATTCGCCAGCCATAGCGAAGTTCGTGGGAAGGGCGGATAAAAAAATATTTTTCGTTTTCAATCTGGAATTTCGATCTGGCAATTAGACGCTTAAAATGATAAAGGGTCATTCTGCAGGACCGGATTTCTCGAACATTATCTATGGCATTCTCAGTTTCACCCGCCAGTTTGAGGAGGGCAATAAGCATGGATTCTGGTAACCAACCTAGAAAAGGTATTTTTTTTAAAAATGATTTTAACAAGGTTTGTTGATGTAATCCGAAGGGCGAGTAAAAGGGTGGGAAGGTGATAAGAATCTGGGTTCCGTCATTTGAGAAACCACTTAGAGCCTCTAAAAAAGCTGCTTTTCTGTCAAGCGGGATATGTTCAATAACATCGCGCAACAGGATGATATCATATCCCGTTCCCAAGTTTTGAATTGCATCAGGAGCCAAAATATCCTGGATTAGAAAGCGTAGACCCGGCCGACTATTTCCCCAACCAAAGTCCCGGATTTCGACACCTGTTGATTTTGCACCAGCATCCGCCAGTGCAGTTGTAAACCCACCATCGCCGCAGCCCACGTCCAAAATTGTTTTTTCACTGAGTTGGATCCCCCACTTCTCGAACAGGGGGATGTAATATTCCTCAGCCAATTTATATTGGTATGTCCAATAATATTCCTGCCAAGAGCTGAACATTTCATGCTTGAGTTGATTGATTGACATTGTTGAATATAATCGAAATGGCAGGCATCCAAATGCAGAAGTATGGCTCTTCTGTACGATAGCTGATCCGAAAAAAAGACGGTGCTTAATTGAAACTTATGAAGCCAACAGGTCAGGGGTTCTTGTTAGGATTTAAGAATATCTTTTAACTTTTCCCTCAGGATGTCGCTTGATCACCAGACAGTTCCATTTTTCACACTTCATTGATGGAATTTTGCTTTCTCTGGTAGATTCATTTGAGTGATATTTCTGAATTCGTCATCCCAAAGCTTACCCTTCGCATACTTGCACTTGGCATCCATTCTGAAATAAATCGATTTCTCATGGCATGTATTTTGTAAATGTAGGTTACCTTGTATGAACAGCTTGACAATTGCTCTATGAAAATGTACATAAACAAGTTGAAAAATGGGTTCGCTTGCCTGAGAATTGCATAGGTGTTTATTGCAGATAAAAAGTGAAGATAACCGTTACGGAGACACATTCTAATGGGAGTTTTTAAACTTAAAAATGGCTACGATATACCTTTGCAGGGTATTGC
>JABMOT010000012.1 GCA_013202385.1 Fidelibacterota bacterium | reverse complement strand
GTGGGCTGGTGGCGCTTTTGATGGTAGGGTTTGTACAAGCGGGTGATGTTGATGGCCTGGAATCTGGAGGAGAAACAACTGCAGGGATTGGGTTTTATCTGGGTGATTGGGATCCTATGACTACCCAGTGTATTCCATCTACCACAATCAACTGTGGAAAGTTGGTTTTTTCCTTCGATATGCGTTGGATAAAGGATCTATTTAACTAAAAAGGATAAGCGGGGCGACATAAATATCGCCCCGCATTTGAAAGAAAATGAAAAAGAAATTACTCCTGCTTTTATGTTTTAGTGTCGTTGTCCTTGGAGATGCCTTGGTGGTCGAGATTGGAGACAACCTGTCCTCCAGTGTTCGTGAACACTTGTGGCCAAATCTCGCACATGGAGGCATAATTATAGACAGTACAACAATTATGATTTCAAATGAAGATAATCTATATGTTCAGGCAAAGAATGATATTGAGAACTTTTACAAGATTTCTTTAAAAAAAGATAGAAAGGACAAAATTAGAGTTTCTAAAATAGCTGCAACAGAAAAGGACCTATTTTATTCAGCATTTAGTGAAGACGAAGCGGTGTTCCATTTATACAAACTGAATAGACAGACTAGAGAAGTTACCGGTCCAGTAAGAAGGCTTCCTCGCATTGATGGTGTCTTTATTACAGAAGGCAATAAAATGGTGACTACAGGAAATAAAAAAGACGACTATTTGAAACATGTATTTCGAAGATATAAAACGGATTATGATGAATCCGTAAGTGATGCCGAAATTGCAGAAAAACGATATTATGAAAACCATGAGATCTCAACTATAACCATTTATGATGAAGGACTTAATGAGGAGCTCAATTTAAACCAAATACAAAGAACCGGGGAAAATCTGAGGGCTTTCGACAGAGCATACGTGATGTATCCAGCAGATTATTCTGCACAAGAGCAAAAATTATACATCATCGACAATTCAGAGGGATATGTGATAAAAAAATATTCACTCCTAACGGGCGAAAATGAACGGTTTCAGGTAGAACATAAAAAGTATAAAGAAATACCATCGCCACTGACTATAGAGCGTATTGAGAAATTTAAGAAAGTGGATGCATCCTATTCTGTACCTTACTTTATTTACGAAAAAAACGGGTTTATTATTAGCGGTTTTTACCAGACCCCCATTTTATTTAAAGAGATAACACCTCCATTTTACTATGACATTTCATTGTCCAGCGGAGATCATGTAGCGACGGGTGTATTAAAATATCCCATTATTGCGGAAGACCAGATGGATAAGGTCTTCGCCTTCTATCGTCTTGAGGGTGGCTGGTTTCAGGATGACCGGTTGTTCCTGGTAGGGTTTTCTGTGAAGGAGCTTTTAAGCGGCGAGGTCTCGAACCAATACATCGAAGATGCTGTTGCGAAGTATATCAACAAGTGAAAAAATTCTCAAAATCGGTGAAGGTTATAAATAGACAGACTGTTCTCCAGGGTTTACGATGGATTGCGTCAACGCTATTCTTTTTCTTGGCGATTAATAAAACTGTGCTTTTGTATAAATATGGGCTGCAACCGTACAAGGTCATTATCGCAGCAGCAAAGCTTCCCGAAATAATTGCTTACTATGGGATTGTCGCAGTGGCAATAGAGTTATATCTGGCGACAGGAGTGTGGGTTAAGTCTTTGTATAAGAGTGCGGTCCTAAGTGCAGGACTATTAAGTCTGGGCGGTACAGTCCTAAGTCTCTATTTCATCATTTTTAAACTTACGGCGGAGTGTGGTTGCGGATTGCTAGGCGATAGTGAATACGCACTGCTAACGCAAAAGCTAATTATACTGCTTGGTCTAGGCTTACTCTACAAAAGCAAAAACTTGCTCTTTGTGGCTGATGAGCAGCGATAAACAGTTAATTGGGGCGGACATGCGCGCATTTCTATATTGCTAAACCAAGTTTGGCACACGACTTTAATTGTTAGGGAGAAGGGTCTGCCCAGCGCCTAGCCGATTACCAGAATTGTGTTCGACGCCAAAATAAGCAATAACGTTAGTACGGCGCGAACACTCAGTCCAGGAGGATTAGTTTGTCAAAAAGGGCTTTGTTTTCCTTCAACATTTCTTCGTTACCATAAACACAGACAGGACTGTTTTTAATTATTTCTGCCACCATTGATTCATAGGCTCTTATATCTCCAACAGTAGTAGATAAAACAGCATTGCGTTCTTTTTGTAGGGTCTCTTGCGTCAGCTTGGTGAAATGTCTTGCCACAGCCGAAGCCCCACGTTGTGACGGTGTTTGAGGATCATCCATTCCAGAAATAGTGCCAATAATAAAACGTGTCATTTCTGAGCTATCAATGTCGAGCGCTTTAAGAAAGGCTGAAGTTTTTGCGTAGTTTTCTAAGGTGCTGGCTAGATTTGGATCTCGATAAGAACCAAAATAGAATTGACCGGTAGGAGAGAAACGGGCAAAACCGCCATAAGCTCCTCCAATTACACGAACTTGATTCTTTAGCCATTCCCGGGAAATGATTTGATTTAGCACACGAATCTTCCCGTCCCATTCATAACCCATATCCTTAAAGTCAGAGCCCTGAAGCACATACTGAACTTTTGAAGCTGCCATGAGACCTTCATTTTTGGCAGAGCTCTTGAGAGTCCACTCATTATACGATATCTTTTCAGTGCTGAATGATTTACTGAATTTCTTGAGCTCCTTTTTAAAGAGCGGGATCGATTCTTGGGAACAAGTGGTTGAAGCAATCAGGTTTTTCCTCGTAAATAAATCAGTCGATACAGACTGAAGTGCTTTTGATATATCATCTTGTTTAGAATCAAAATTTTCTACCAGATCACTTATGAACCAGTAATATTCAAGACCACCCGTTAATTCGTCAAACATACCAGACTTCGTCGTATATGAGAATAGACGGGTTCGTGCATAACCCAAACCATCGCGCTTAACATTGGCAGAGAGACGTGAGTGGTGACGGGTTAGAACATCCTTAATTCTTTCCTTATCCCCGAGAAGCGTGTGGTTCAAGATTTCTTCAGACAGTTCAAACGCCTTGTGTTGATCCAAAGAAAGGGTCTTGGTTGAAACCACAAATTTAGGGATCAGAAGATCATCGTCCCGATTCTCTAAGAAACTTGTGAGATAAGTACTAAAGCCTCCAAGATGAGTATCCAGGGCATTGTCCAGCTCACCGAATGTATATGCCTCAGTACCTACAGAGCCCAGCAAAACAGCCAGAAATGCCGCATAGGGCAATTGATCTTCTCTGAGAACCCTCAGATCAAAATATAGATTAGAGTAACTGATATCATTTGTAAACGTGTCAAAATGAAGATATGGAGTTCTCGAAACACGATGCTCTTCAGCAATAAACCAGTCAGCCTTGGTTTCAATATCAGCCAGGTCTAGCATTGGAATGGAAGCCAGGGCTTCGGGAGTGTCCGGAGCCTTTTGATAATCAACAAGCATTTTGGTATGTTCAACCCAGGCTTTCACCTCTTCAACGGACAGGCTCGCTTTATAGGCTGCCAGCTCGGCGGCGGTACGTTGGTCGTTTTCACTCTCCAAGCCAGGTTTGGGGTTAAGTGAAAAAAGCAAGGCATGTGGATTATTCAGGAATTGAGTTGAGATCAATTCTTCAAGAGAGCCTGACGCAATGCCAGTTTTTAACTCCGTCAGGGTTTTTTCGTATTCCAGACCATCAAAGGGGTTATTGTCCCAAAACCATGTACTTAAGGCTTGCGAGTTATAGTATAAACCCTTTTGAGGCGTATTGCCTTCCCGAAGGCTGAACTCCATCCGGTTAATAATGCCAGCAATGGCAAGAGGATCCAAACCATCTTTCGCAGCCTTTTCCAGTGCGACCAGGACAATGTTTTTGAATTTGTCAGCCTCATCAGGGTTGGCATTTTGAACGCGGATATGAAAAACAGCCTGCTTTAAATCATCAATCCAGGCGCTGACATCTTCTCCCACACCAGCCTCCTGCAGTGCAAGGCGAACCGGGGCGGATTCATTATTGAAAAGAGCCTGTGCCAGAACTCTTAATCCAGACATCAATTTTTGATCAGAACTCAGTCCGCAAACAAAAGAAAGCGACAGGTATGACTGACCTTCGAGATCTGAACCTTCTGTAGCTGAGTAGAGACCTGTAGCAGTGCGCATGGTTTCAAAGGGTGGCTGAACAGGAATGTCAACCTTCTGTTCAGTCGTCGTGTATTTTGATAGATAGTTTTCATCGATAAAGGCAAGCTCTGCAGCCAGATCCCCATCACCGTAAAGAAAAATATAGGCATTTGACGGGTGATAATATTTGCGGTGAAAACTGATAAAGTCCTCATAAGTCAATGTGGGAATTGCGGCCGGATATCCACCAGAAGAAAATCTATATGGGGACTCAGGAAAGAGCTGCTGGTCCACCAGAAACCCCCATTCCCTTGTTGGACTGGAAAACGCACCCTTCATCTCATTATACACAACACCCTTATAACTGGCCAAAAAGTCCACATCTTCAAGGTCACGGTGCCAGCCCTCTTGTTCGAGAATCCGAGGGTCTTCATAAATAAGCGGGTTAAAGACGGCATCTAAATAAATATGCATTAAAGTTCGAAAATCTTTATTGTTCATACTGGAAACAGGATAAAGGGTGATGTCACTGCCAGTCATCGCATTTAAAAAAGTGTTGAGAGATCCTTTTGAGAGAATATCGAAAGGGCTTTTTACAGGGAAATTTTTAGAGCCATTCAGAACGGAGTGTTCAAGAATGTGGGGTGTCCCCGCATCAGACTCAGTGATGGTTTTAAACGATATGCAAAAAGTCTTATTCAGATCAGCATTTGAAATTTTAAATAAACGGGCACCAGAGCGCTCGTGTTCAAACAATAAGCATTCAGCATCCACCTCTTTTACAAAGCGCTTTTCGATAAGTTTAAAACCGGACATTATATCCCCTGTCGTTGATGTTGCCATTAAGGTCATTCCAAGAAAAATACCAACAAGCATGATTAATGATTTACGCATATGCTTTCCTTTTTAGTGAGAAAGATGAGAGTTATCGGCTGAATAAGTTTACGAATTCAGCAAAAATATTAGGACTGAAATGATGCCCCATCTGGTTTTTCATGATTGATAATGCTTCAAAGGGGGTCAAGCCTGCTTTATAGGGACGTTCTGAAGTCAGGGCGTCAAAGACATCGGCAATAGAGCAAATGCGACCATAGGCATGGATTTCATTGTTTTTTAGGCCAAGCGGATAGCCAGATCCATCTGCCCGTTCATGATGCTGCATGACAATGATTTTACACTCAGGACTTAACTGGTCTGTATCCGATAAAATTTGAAAACCTTCTTTTGGGTGAGCTTGCATTATGCGACGTTCTTCATCATTAAAGATGCCCGGTTTAGTGATGAGCGTATCGGGAATGTGTATTTTTCCAAGGTCATGCAAAAAGAAGGCGGCTCCCAATTCACCCATATCATGGGGGCTCGAGCTGCCATAGAGAGCCTTGGTCAGTAAAATGGACAAGACTCCGACATTAACGGAGTGGGTAAAGGTGTAATAATCATGATTGGTAATATTTAACAAATGAGAGGAGGTTTCATTATCATCCAAAATAAGATCGACGATATCAGAAACGCCCTCTTTGAATTGAGTCAGGTTTTCAACATTGGGGTTTTTTAACAAGCGGTCCATGACATCCAGCGAGGCTTCATAAATATACCCGGCCTTCTGTTTTGGCGGTACAGTCGCATCTTTGAGTATTTTATTGAAGTTCTCAGGCATGAGAGGAGTCTCCCAGACCCTGATGGTCTCAGGGGACGGAGCTGGCCTGGATTTGTTCTCAATGACTGGCAGGACGCTGCTTTTAAGCGGGTGAACGATGACTTCCTTGGTGCCCTGTTTAGCAATTTTCAGAATCTGGGCCTGATTTTTAAGTAGAAAGCTGTTTCGCACAAAAGAGTGTTCTATCCAGGTGCCTGCCAGCTGAACATACATTCCAAGCTTGAGATCTTCGACTTTTACTCTTATGGGGCTGTCTTTAGGTCTCATGGGCAAAGGATAGATTAACCTGCCTGAATGCGCAAATGATATATTGACAACAATTCGCTTATAAAGAGTTAATTAACGGTCACCCTAAACGTAACTGTTCCACTCCCTTCAGAGATGAGAGCAGCTGACCGGGTGTATTTAATATTTGTGACGTTTTCCTGGTTGGAATTATAGATAGTTCCACCATCATGGCTGTATTCTATGGTCATCCCTATACCACCGGCAGAGTTGATGACATAAGTGGTTTCAGAGGGCACCTCATGATCAACCACGACATCAGTGGCTAACCCCACGCCCACATTCAGATATGTGATTGTATAGGTAAGGGTGTCACCAGGTGCAGCAAAATCTAAATCCACGGTTTCAGTTAGCTGCAATTCCGGTAATGGCATGGGACTGCAAAACCCTGAAATGGTAAACGTGAAGGGGTTTTCGTCAGGGTCATCTGAGGCAATATTCACAATGGCAGTTCTGCCTCCCTCAGCTGAAGGGGTAAATAAAATTCGGAAATCCGTGGTTCCACCGCCAGCAGAAATAATAGGAGTGGGGATTTGCATAACGCTAAAATCACCAGCATTGTCGCCTGAAAAGGTGATATAGGGTGAGGTGCCTGTGAGATTTAAAACAGCACTTCCTGTGTTTTTAAGACTGAAACGTATGGAAAATGAAGAATCCACAATGGTACTATCAAAAACGGTGCTGTCAGAAACAGACGGTGTTAAATCGCCACTTGTGATGGAGATGCCATTTCCCAAAATACTGATGTCGGGACTGGCAACACCCGTTCCCTGGATACTGAAGTTGAAGGGGTTTTCATCCTCATCATCATTGGCAATGCTGATACTGGCCGCTCTGAGTCCCACAGCGGTGGGGTTGAAGGTGATGGCAAAAGACACAGAATCACCTGCAGCCACAGAGCTGGCACTCGGCGGGGTGCTTACCAGGAAATCTCCTGCATGACTTCCGCTTATCACAAGTAGCGGTGTCCCGCTGAGCGTGAGTGCGCCACTACCAAGATTTTTGATATAGAAGCTGTTTATCTGCGTTGCAGCAAGAATATCACGATTGCCAAAATCTGTATTATCCGAGCTGGCTGGAGTCGTATCTCCATCAGCAATGGATTTCCCGTTTGCTTCCACAGAAATCTCAGGAGAAGCCAAACCAATACCTTGAATTACGAAGGTATATGGATTTTCATCCAGATCATTGTTTGCTATGGAAACTGTAGCCTGCCTCAAACCTTCCACTTCAGGATCAAAGGTAATGGTGAAGGAGGTAGAGTTGTTTGTGGCTACAGGCGAAGTTGGCACGACGCTTACAGTAAAGTCAGCGGCGTGGTCACCCACGATATCAACGTAGGTTGCGGGATTCGAAAGAACAAGATCAGCATTACCACTGTTGAAAATGGTGAAAATTTGTGACTGACTACCCGTGAGAATATCTTCTGCACCAAAGTCGGAAAAATCTGAAGCCCTTGGTGTATTGTCTCCGTCTCCAATAACATTGCCATTGCCCTCAACCCGGATCTCTGATGCCAGACCAAAGCCACGAATGCTAAAGTTAAAGGGGTTTTCATCAGAATCGGTGTTGGAGAGACTGATGGACGCAGCCCTTAAGCCTTCGGCTGACGGGATGAAGCGAATCTCAAAGCTGGTGCTGTCGTTGGAAGCCACTGTTGCCGAGGGCTGTACAACCACGGTGAAGTCAGCTGCATTGGTCCCGCTAATAACAATCTTGGGCGTTCCATTTATAGTCAGGGTAGCACCGTTGCCATTAAAGATTTTAAAGCTATGGATTGACGTGTCAATCTGGGCATTTAGTGAGCCGAAATCGGTATCATCTGTAACTGAGGGTGATGTATCACCATCGACGATATCAACATTATTACCCTTGATGCTGATCTCAGGTGCCGATTGTTGATACACACCCACATCAATTGTGGAATTAAAGACACCCGAAGCTAGAGCAAAGGCGTCTGATTGGCCGCTTGTCGTATTCACGTCACTATCCACCAGATCATCACCGCCGGCATCCTGGCTTGTAAAAACATAACCTGCGGCCAGATTGCTAAAGTACAGACGGTAGGTTTGAGGGCTGATGTTTGTGAAGGAATAATAACCATTTGCATCTGTGGTTGTGGTTGCAACACTGGCGCCACCCTCGATTTTGATTTCTACATCGATGCCGGGAACACCCGTTTCCCCGCCATCCTGAATTCCGTTTTCATTCACATCAAGCCATACAAAATTTCCCACACCGGTCGTTTTGAACCCGGCATCCCAGTTATTATCCGTTGCACTGATATTCAGAAGGAAGGTCGCTGTCTTTCCTCCATTACCGGGATCAGCATCACTGTCAAGGGCGTCATCTCCACCCTGGTTTACCGGTGAAAGCGCATATCCTGATGGGGGGTTGGTAAAGGTGAGGTAATAGTTACCTGAAGCCAGACCCTCAAAAGTATAACTGCCATCTGCTCCACTGACAACGGAACCCAACAGATTGTCACCAGAATCATATAGAGAAACGGTTATCCCGGCCATCGCATCTTCACCGGCATCCTGAATACCATCGCCGTCGTTATCCAGCCAGACGCGGTTTCCGATAACGCCGTCCTCAGGACTTGTTCCATTTCCTTGAAGGTTAAAGGTATAAGGTGATCTATCAGGATCATTGTTTGCCATGGAAATCGTTGCATTTCGAAGACCTACACTGGAGGGATCAAACTTAACAATAAAGGTTGTGCTGCTCCCAGTGCTTACGGATGCTGCTGGTGGCGTTGTAACCGTAAAATCCGATGCATGCGCTCCAGAAAACGAAATCGTGCCAAGTGTCAGAGCAGCATAACCGCTATTGCTAATCGTATAAGTCACGAACTGAAAACCTGAAGTTATATCCACATCGCCAAACATGGTACTGTCAGATACGCTGGGAGAGACATCCCCATTGCTGATGTTTAAACTATTCCCGGACACACTCATTTCTGGTGTTGTGGTTCCGGTCCCTTGAATGTCAAAGGTAAAGGGATTTCCGGTTCCCATGGCGCTGTTGTCAATAGAGATGGTTGCTTCACGAAGCCCCGTGGCGGAAGGGTTAAACTCTACGGTGAAGACCACGCTACTGCTGGGGGAAACCAGATTGGCGGGATAAGTGATTACCGTAAAGTCTCCGGCTTGAGTGCCTGAAATTGTGATTATCGGGTTGGCTCCCAGAACCAGATCATCACTACCTGTGTTTGAAATAACAAACTCCTGAGTCACTGTAAACCCTCCGAGGACCTCAACACTTCCAAAATTTGTTCCGTCAGCAAGCGCAGGGGAGGAATCACCAGCCGGGATCACTTGCATATTGCCCTTGAGACTGATCTCAGACAGGGAGTTGGGATCATAGACACCGGTCCCCTGGATGGTAAAGGTATATGGGTTTTCGTCAGAGTCATTGTTTTGGATGCTCACAATGGCCTGCCGGGTTCCCAGTGCATACGGTGTAAAAGTGACTTCAAAGCTGGTTGTCGCACTATCAATGGCTATTGAATTAGAAGGTGTTGACGAAATATTGAAATCGGAGGCATTGGCACCCGTGAAGGACACATAGGGCGGTGGTCCCGTCAGACTCAGAACGGCATAACCGATATTTCGAATCACAAAGCTAGCCGTGGCAGGGATGCCTGAAATTTCAGCAGTACCCATATCTGTAAAGTCATTAGTCGTGGTGAAATTGTCTCCAGACTCTATCACCAAACCATTTCCAAGAACTTCTATTTCCTCATCCAGCGTTGATGTTCCCAGACCCTTTACTGCAAAGGTGAAGGGATTCTCGTCGGCATCGTTGTTGGCGACGATGATGATTGCGTTTCTCACACCTGTAGTGGTGGGATCAAAAGCGATCTGGAAGCTGAGTGATCCGGCCGGACTGACTGTGGTACTTGCGGGCTGCTGTGAAACCAGGAAATCACCAGCATTGTCTCCTGATATCTGAACGCGCGGCAAACCGGTCAAGGAAAGATTGCCCGAACCCACATTTTGGATGGTAAAGGTGTGAACCGTTTGGGCTGCAAAAATATCATGACCGCCAAAATCCGTCAGGTCTGTTGTTGATGGAGAAGTATCCCCGCAAGAAATATTATTAAGGTTGCCCAGGATGGCGATCTCCGGTATTACGGTTCCGGTACCTTGAACATTAAAGGTGAACGGGTTTTCGCCAGTATCAGTGTTCGCAATCGAAATGGTAGCCGTTCGCAGGCCTGCTGCCCCTGGATCAAAGAGAATGGTAAAAGTGGTTGAATTGCCGGCACCTACAGGTGTCGCTGGGCTTGCTGTAACTGTAAAATCACCGGGGTTGGTTCCCGCGATAGCCACTCGGGGTGTAGCTGTAAGGTCAAGAGCGGCCCCTCCCGTATTCTGAATAGTAAATATGTGACTACTTGATCCCGTGTTGATATCATGGCTGCCGAAATAGGTGTCATCATCCACTGAGGCAGTACTATCGCCGGTATCAATATTTTTGCCATTTCCCATGATGGCAATTTCAGGAGCCAGACCAGCTCCCTGGATATTAAAATCATAGGGGTTCTCATCAGGATCATTATTTGAAATAGAAACTATGGCCTGGCGGAGTCCATCTCCAGTTGGGTCAAAAGTAATCTGAAAGGTGGTTGACCCTGTGGTTGTAATCGTGGTAGCCGGCATGGTTGTGACGCTAAAATCACTGGCGTGTGTCCCTGTAATCGCCACAATGGGTGAACCGTTCAGGGTCAGGTTTGCCGTACCGGGCGAATTTGTGATGGTGAAGGTGTGCACGACACTTCCGCTGGCAGCAGAAACGGAGCCGAATTCTGTATCATCGGTGACGCTGGGGCTGGTGTTTCCATCCAGAATTGTATTTCCATTTCCGGCAACATTCATATCGGGAGAATTATTTCCCAGACGCATGCCGGCATCAATAGTGCTGTTAAATTTCCCGCTGATCAGCGTGAACGAATCAGAGCGATAATTGCTCGTACTGATGTCACTGTCAATATCGTCTGCAGCATTGTTCCGTGACACAAAAGCGTAGCCTCCAGGCAGATTGCTTACACGAATTCTATAGGTACCCGGAGTAACATTTCTGAAAGAATAATAACCAAAAGCATTTGAGGTGGTGGTGGCAATGTTGGTATAGGGTGTGTTAGACGTAACGAGTTCAACAGTCACGCCGGGCACACCGGCTTCACCATAATCCTGAGCACCATTCTGGCTGATATTATCATTCCAGATAAAATCTCCAACACCGGTTGCTGTGTACCCGGCATCAATACTTTCATCCACAAGACCAACGCCCACAAAGAAATCGTCAGTCTGGCCAGTGGAGGCATTGGGGTCACTATCAGAAACAGCGCTTCCAACCTTTTGTTGGGTCAGGCTGAATCCAGAGGGCGGATTCGTGAATTTGATATAATATTCTGATGGGGACAAATTTGTAAAAGAATATTCCCCATTTTGGTCAGTAATGGCTGATGCGATAAAAAGATTATCAATACTATATAAGCTGACGGTCACTCCAGGTAAGCCAGGCTCACCTGCATCATGAACTCCATTGGCGTTGCTGTCAATCCAAACCAAGTCACCTACCGTACCTGTTGTGGGCAATGGCGCTGGTACCAATGGACAGGAAGCTCCATCAGATTTGTTTAAATTTGCAGCGCCCAGTCCAACATAGATACTCGTTCCGGTTGGGGATATCTTGTACATACGACCACTCTGACTGTTGGTGGTAAAAATATAGCCAGTATCATCAGACCAGGCAGCGCCATAGTAAGCACTGTTGGTTCCGGAGCTATAATCATCAGCTAATCTTCCAGTAATACTAACGGTTGAAACCGTATTTGTCATGGGGTCGTATTGATAAAGTGTAGAACCTTGAATTCCATAAAAATTTCCGTCATATTCAAGAAAGGCCATGTCAATAGGGATCCAGGTCGCGCCGTTCCTGGTTTGATACGTTATGGTTCCCTCACTGGCGTCGAATATCGCAATCCTGGTTCCAGTATCATCCCAGAAGTACATATTTCCTGAGATATCAAAATCAGCTCGCCAGGATAAGAAGGGCACGGCAACAGCTGTCAATACATCTACCTGCAAGTCTCCATCGATGCGAACAATATTGTTTCCTGAAGGATAGTTGTCCTGTTCAAAGGCATAGAGCAGACCATCCTCGATATTATATCCAGCACCATTGATAGAATACCCTACAGTTTTAATGGTTGTGTAGGCATAGGGATTAACCGTAGCATCCATATAGGCGATGACACCATTGTCACCATAGACATGGTAGAATCTGGATATACAGGGGAAGGGCGTTAATGATCCAGCCCCATTTCCAGTCAGGTTAAAGCTGTATGGGGATTCATTACTATCATTGTTTTCGATGGAAACAGTGACATTTCTTGCTCCTGTTTGGGCTGGATCAAATTTTATTGTAAAATCAGAGTTACCGCCGACAGGAATGGAGGCTGTCGGCATGCTGGTAACCACAAATTCATTGGCTGCATTTCCAGTCACACTAACCAGCGGATTACCGGTTAATACCAGAGTGGAGTCACCGGAATTGTATATAGTGTAAGTGGCAAGGGCTTGACCAAAGCTGGGTGTAACATCACCAAAATCGGTGCTATCCAGGGTGCTGGGGCTTCCATCACCACTTGAGATGACGAAACCATTACCTTGAACTTCAATCTCAGGATAGGTGAGGCCAAAGCCTTGTACGGTAAAGCTATAAGGGTTTTCGTTCTCATCATTGTTTTCAACTGTGATCAGGGCGGATCGTAATCCTGGCGCTGATGGATTAAATGTCAACGTAAAAGGCACAGCTCCCGAGGGGGAAACCGGAGTGCTGGGTTGCTGAGTAATGCTAAAATCAGCCGCATGTGAACCTGTAATATTAACCAGTGGAATACTGGTTAGCAGCAGATCATCCACGCCGGAATTATTTATCATGAAGGTCTGGTTCAGCGCTCCACCGACGACTGCGATTTGCCCAATAAAGGTTCCATCATTTGCCGAGGGTGTATTGTTGAGCGAGTCAATACTAATAAGATTTCCCTGAATATCAATTTCAGGATGGATACTGCTATTGCTGGTCCCCGTACCCTGAATGGCAAACGAATAACTGCTTTCATCCAGATCGTCATTGTTGATGGTCAGAGTCGCTGAACGGGTCCCTGACGTGAGGGGGCTAAAGCCAATCTTAAAGGTTGTGGAGCTGCCAGGGGCAATGGTTCCGATTGGGGGTGTATGCACACTGAAATCACCGGCATGAACACCACTAATGGCAACCAGAGGCCAGGACCCTGTGAGATGCAGAGCGGCTGGTCCAGAATTAAAAATGCTGTAAGTGATATATTGTGTAGCGCCGCCTACCAGAACCGAGTCAAAATCGGTTGAATTGGCAGTGCCGGGTACATTGTCACCATTGGCAATCGAAACATTGTTTCCACGAATATCTATTTCTGGGTTGATGGTTCCTGTTCCCCGAATAGCGAAAGTATATGGACTTTCGTCTGCATCATTGTTGGTAAGAGAAACCGTTGCCTGGCGTAGACCAGTTAAAGGAGGATTAAACGTGATCTGAAAGATTTGCGTTCCCCCTTGTGCTGTCACCGTGGCCGAGGCTGGTTGTTGGGTAACACTAAAGTCTGAAGCCTGGGCGCCAAAAATTGAAACACTGGGGGAGCCAGTGAGCGTTAAATCACCTGACCCCGTGTTTATAATCGAGAATGTATGCACGGGCAAGCCGGTATTAATGTCCGTATTGCCAAAATCAGTTCCGTTTGGGACGGATGTCGATGTAACCCCATCGACAATGGAGATGCTGTTTCCTTTAATATCCATTTCCGGTGCGGCAGAGCCGGTCCCCTGTATACTAAAGCTGTACGGATTTTCATCAGGATCATTATTTGCAATGGAAATCGTGGCAGTTCTGATGCCCGTAGCGCTGGGATCAAACCGGACGACAAAAACAGAGCTTCCACCACTTGGACTGATACTGGCTGCCGGTTGAGTTGTTACAGAAAAGTCAGCGGCATGGGTTCCTGACAATACCACGGCAGGGGCTCCAGTGAGGATAAGACTACTGGTGCCGCTACTCGAAACCGTGAAAGTGTGATTTACAATACCGGTGACAATATCAGTACTACCGAAATAGGTGTCGTCATTGACGCTGGGTGATGTATCTCCATCAAAAATAGAGATACCTTTACCGGTAACATCTATTTCAGGAGGACCGGAGCCAGCGCCTTGAATCTGGAAGTTGTAAGGGTTTTCATCGGCATCATTACTTGTGATTGTGACTGTGGCGTTACGGAGACCTGTGCTTGAGGGATCAAAGTGAATGACAAAAGTGCTACTCCCGCCTCCTCCAGTAATAGCGGCTGCTGGCTGAGTTGTCACAGAAAAATCAGAGGCTTGGGCACCGGAGATGGCTACTCTGGGATTGCCGCTTAAGAGCAAATCATCACCACCGCTGTTTTGGATGGTAAACGTGTGGGAGAGAGAACCAGACACACTATAAATGCTTCCAAAATCAGTATCATCTAAAGTGCTGG
Source organism: Fidelibacterota bacterium (assembly GCA_013202385.1). Taxonomy (GTDB): domain Bacteria; phylum Fidelibacterota; class UBA8477; order UBA8477; family JABMPR01; genus JABMPR01. The sequence continues at coordinate 2,556 of JABMOT010000012.1, read as the reverse complement.
GGCTGACATCACCATCGACAATATCAATGGCTTTGCCCTGGACGTTTATTTCTGCAGGCAGAACCACATTAATACTGTAATCTTCAACTTCACCATCAAAGCCGGTTTGACAGCTCGTTGGATAACCATTCCATTTTGTAGAAACACGCATAATGGTTGTGCCCAGAGTGGCTGTTGCAGGTATGGTGATAGCATAGGGGGAAGCACTCGTGAGACCATTGACCACATTGGTGGCGGTTCCAAGAATGAAGGATTCTCCAGCGTCTGCAAAATCTGCGTCCTGGTTCCAGTCGACCCAGACCATGGTGTTTACGGTGTAATTACCATCTGTATTGACATAAACACTGAGATCGTATGTAGAGGTTCTTGATACAGTCGTTGAGATTCCCGTGAAATCAGAATAGGCATTATCCTCAAGGATGGTTGCATTATTTATGGTGTTGAAAAGGACCTGTCGAATTCCGGTGTAATAACCGTCAGTACTGTTTCCACTGGACGCACACTGGGCCATGAGTTCGGCACTGTTTCCAAACAATACAAAGAAGACTAGAATGGTCAGTCGTTTCAATCTTTGAGCATTGAATCTCTCAGATACAGCGAGAAAAGAAGGCAGGCTGCCAGAAAAGCGAAGGGCTTGAGAAAAGGTCATATTATTCTGGATCCAAATTCACAAGAAGAAAAAGGTTTAAATTCGAAACCCATGAACAGGAAAGATTTTAACAGAGCCCTTGTGTATACGCCCATTAAAAAATCTGTATACAGTGTCGGAATTAAAGTTTTTGTATTCAGTTGTCCAGGTCCTTAAAGAAAGTGAATGTCAGCCCTTGAAAATCAGAGGACTGGAGCTCGAAACCAGAACGGGGAGCGATCTCGCCGATGGGAGAATGACATAGAATTTGTTCAATTGATCGTTTCATAGTTCTTATATATATGTCAAAGGTCGTGCCAGTAAGAAAAAGTGATGATAAAGCCATAATTATATTGCCTATATCCCCTGATTATTGAAAAAGAGTCTATAAGGATGTGTTAGTTATATGTGACTGAATTATTCATGATGTAACATTAAGGAGACAGCCAGCGAAAAACGCAAACAATTCTTCAGGCCAGGCCAGGGAGGTAAAAGGCAAGAGGCGATTCTCTAGAGCCCGAAATAAAGGGATACGAAAAGGAGGTGATTCCGAGTGAGTAAAAGTGTGAGATCAGCATCACTAAATCAGGGGTGTCTGCTTACTGAATCGAGAGCTGAAAAAAGCCCAAGACGCATCGGTAAATCATTCAAGACCTAATCGCTTTTGCTCTCGAAGACTCATGCTGCCCACAACCAAAACATAAGAATCATCGATGAGTTTTTTCACGAGATTATCGTCAATAGAACCGTCCAGCGTGACGGTATTCCAGTGATCCTTATTCATGTGATAGCCAGGTCGGATTGCTTTAAATTGCGATCTTAAAATAACGGCATCATTAGGGTCACATTTTAAATTTATGGAAACGGATTCGCTGCTTACGCCAACCAGTGCAAACATCTTATTTACGACTTTAAAAACAGGGGTGACATCATCGAAAGGGAAGCACAGTGATGCATCTTTGTAACTTAAAAGAATCGACTCAAGTTCTTCGTATCTCATAATCATCGCTCTGAATATATCGTGTTTCAAATCGTCGTCAGATCTGTTTTGCCAAGCGGAGAATGTAGCCTTCGCAGAAAATGATGCGGCATCTCCCGGTTAAGAAGTCCACCAGATCGCAGGCCAAGATAAAGATCAACCCTGCACGGTTATACTACTAAAACAACCCTGCTAGTATTATCTGCCGTTAACCCTGCGGCAAGCAAAACAGGCAGAGATGTTCACTTGTAGATTTCCTGTCATACAAGCCAGGGGTGTGTGTCTCAAAATCCACGGGAGGTCTTTTTTTTGCGTTGGGTTTTCCCTAATACAGAAGTAGCATAGCTATCACTTCAGCAGAATTTAACACCGCTTAAATTGAGGCGTTGTCTAAGGATTGGACAACTTGTATCAAGTCAGTTTTGGCAATCACTTTCTAAGATTAACAAGTCCTCTCTCAGAGAGAGTGCCAGCCATCTGTATACCCAAATTTTTCACCTGAATATGTTGACCCAGAAGTGCTAATGTCGTGCGTTTACTGACCAGTAAAACGCCCTTGTTCCGGACGGCATTTCTCATACAATCTGATACTATTTATCGTGAGAAATCATACTGGGACCACCGGGCATTTTTTGAAACAAACCCGAGGAGGTTAACACCTGGTTCCAGGGGAAGAATTGCCGCTCCATGGAAGGTGATACAGCACACTTTAACTCCCGATTATGGTATCAGGATGGAACCAGTTATGGAAAATATGGATAAAAAGGGAATCTGCAATAATGACCACTAATCTTCGCATATATGGGCCTAATACAAAAGATATTCGACCCTAATGATATGTAGTCGTTCCTGAATAAGTATATAAAGATAATAATAACAATATGTTGTGTAGAGATAAATAAAGCTTAAATTGCCAGAAACCAATAAAAACAGCTTAAAACATGGTGAT
>JABMOT010000113.1 GCA_013202385.1 Fidelibacterota bacterium | reverse complement strand
AACACAAGTTTCTCGATCTTGGAAATAAGAAACAAACATAAGAAAGATAACATGGAGGAAAAAATGAGTAGAAAAGTCAGTTTGATAGCCATTTTGATGATGGCGCTGATGGTTTTATTTACGGTTAGTTGTGAAGGTCCCGCCGGCCCAGCTGGTGAAATGGGTCTTACTGGTGATGCTGGTGCTGCTGGTGCTGATGCCCAGGTAACCTGTCTGTCTTGTCACAATGATGACAGCATGGAAGACAATAAGATTGAGCTGGCGCGTTCCCAGCATGGTCTTGGTGATCTGGCTGTGGATTATGCCGGTGGCCGTTCCAGTTGTGCTGCTTGCCATTCACATGAAGGTTTTGTCGAGTTTGCAAATACTGGTGGTGTTGCAGGCAATTTCTTTACACCCAGCGCATGGGAGTGTTCGACATGTCACGGTCTGCACAAAACATTTACTGAAACCCTGCAGGATTCAGTGGATTACGCCCTGCGTTTAACCAACGCTGTTGCCTCTATAATTGATGCAACTATCATTATGGACATCGATCCCAGCAGCAACCTGTGTATCAATTGTCATCAGTCCCGCACAAACATCATCGGCTCAATGTGGGATGGCTCAGCAGCAACTGCAACCATCACTAGCACACACGCTGGTCCACATCATGGTCCACAGGCCAACTTATTGCTTGGCAACAATGGTTCCATTTCTACTGGAACTCCCTTCAGCCCCCATTTAGAAGCTGGCTGCGTGGGTTGTCACATGTATGAGACTTCAAGTGATGATGAAATCAACGTTAATGGCGGACACACTTTCTGGCCAGCGGCTGAGAAATGTAATTCCTGTCATACAGGACCAGACGTGGTTTTCGATGCCAGCCGTAGCGGTGATGACTTCGAGCATGAAGGTTATTATGACTACAAAAGCTTCCAGACAGAAATTGGTGAAAAACTGGAAATCCTGGCCGGGTTACTGCTAACAGAGGGTGTCTTTGATAGCTCTCACACTGTTATCCCAGCAACCTATACAGCTACTCAATACAAGGCTTTCTGGAACTTCACATATATTGCTGAAGACCGGAGCCATGGCGTCCACAATCCTTATTACACAGAAGCGTTGTTGGATGAGAGTATTGCTGCTCTTACACCATAAACGATCTTTATAAGATTGAAAAAAACCCCACTTCGGTGGGGTTTTTTTTTGACCTTTCTCGAAGCCAACCAACTGAAAAAACATGGCTAATGAAAAATTGGCTCCAGAATTATTGATCGAATCGGTATTAACGATTTAGTCCCTTCAGTGGAACATAACAGATCTCCATATTCACATTTTTTGCTGAGATTGAAACCTGAATATGAATTGTACTTCTCCATAGCAAGTCTCCGAGCCCTGTCTTAGCTTAGCTCCCAGATAAGTTTAAGCAGTATCCATTCAAAATTAACTCATTACGCTAGCTTTCGATTATAGGTGGGAGCACGGGGAATATAAATTCGTTGGTAGATAAAAATGGACAGACCCAGATTTAAAATTAATAACAGCAGCATCATCGTGTTTTCGCTGGTACTGGTCTCAAGTTTCATTTTTCTCGTTATTAAATTTTATCAGGCCGCATTGTCCGATGCCACCTCTTATCATCAACACCTTCAATCTGAGATGGCCAAATCAGCCACTGCCAGTATCAACTACTATCTTGAGCATTTGGGAGATGATCTTCAGTTTCTGGTCCAAATCGGAGCGAGCGATATTGAAAATCTAAAAATTGCAAGTCAGCTACGTACGGAAGGTGTCAACTCCTGGTTTACCACCGATGAACACTTCCGAATCACCCATTCATGGGGTGATTCACTTTCAAGCCGGGTTGGCGAGGAACTTCAACAGCTCCATCTTAAAGTTTCCAGCGCCTCTTCTATTTCAGGCTCAGGCTATCGGATTCTCTTTTCCCAGGTCTACCCTTTTAACCAGGACTCCCAGGAAGCACCCTTCCATTTTCTGGTTCTTTTTATTCCCAAAGCGCGGGCAACCACGAATATTGAAGGAGCGTTGGACATTGGCACTCTGGGTCTTCTGCTAAATTTTGATTGGTTGATGGATAAATTTGTAAAACCCCTCAAGCTAGGGGAGGATGATTTTGCTTGGGTAATGGATAACACAGGCCGATTAATTTACCATCCACGGCATGAGGAGATGCTGCTCCATAACATCAGGGATGATGAAGCAGAATGTGGTGATTGTCACGAATCATTTGATATTCAAGAGCAAATGTTGGTCAAAGGTTCCGGAAAGGCTAAATACTTTATCGAAGGTGAACCTGAAAAGATTATGGCCTACGAGCCTATTGTGAATTCTGGACTAAAATGGGTTTTAGCAATCTCTACTTATTCACCATCAGTTGTCAGGAATGTTATCCAAAACTCAATTGCTATTTTAGTCCTATCAGGTGGATTTTTGGTTCTGCTGATTCTCACAGGTATATCTCTCTACTATCTGAATCTAAAAAGAGTGTTGGCTGATGAGGCCAAAAAACGTGTTTCCCAAGTACAACACATACAGGAAAAACTGGACCAGGCCACTAAACTGGCATCGTTGGGAGAACTCATTGATTCGGTTGCCCATGAGATCAACACGCCGACAGGCATCATTTCCGCTGTAGCAGACGGTTTAACCCTTGATGATAAATTGGGACAAGAAACCCAAAAAGAGATGCAAATCATCAAAAAACAAGTGCATCGGATCAAGGATTATACCAGACACTTGCTGGGATATTCCAGAGTCATGCCCTTTGCACCTGAATTAAATGATATTCTGGATTTGATTGATGAGTGTTTATTTCTGGTCGGTCCACGGCTGAAGGGGAAGCAAGTTGAGGTGATCAGTGAACTGCCAGATCAATGGCCCCACTTTATCTTCGACCGGCCCAGACTGGAGCAGGTAATTATTAATTTATTAAACAATGCCATTGATTTTGTAGAAACACAGGGTACCATTACCTTACGATTGGAATCTCGGAAGGAGCAAACCTCGGAGGGTGCTGCAAACTGGAATATTCTCAGTATTCAGGATAACGGTACCGGCATTCAGGCAACCGAGATGAGCCGTATTTTTGAACCTTTTGTGAGCAACAAACCTGGAGCAAAAGGGACCGGATTAGGTTTATCTATCTCAAAATCAATCGTTGAAAGACACGGTGGTCGTCTTGAAGTGACAAGCACACCTGGTGAGGGGGCGATATTTTCAATTTATTTATTGGTGGATAAATCATGATTCAAATAGGTCCGCGCATCTTGATCATTGATGACGAACAGGATTTTTTGGACGCAACGGCAAACTTGTTAAGACGTCTCAATTACGAGCCCATGATAACCCGGGATGTTGAATATGCCCTGGAGCTTATTGAAAGTCAGACCTATGATCTGGTACTCTGCGACCTTCAGATGCCAGTGCTGGACGGCTTGGAGATGATACGCCGTATTCAACTCTATGCGAAAGATTTGCCAGTTGTGATCATATCAGCCTACGGTACAATCGATCGCGCCGTAGCCTGTATGAAAGCAGGCGCATATGAATTCATCGAGAAACCTTTTGAAGTTGACCACCTCAAGGTTGTTATTGAACGCGCGCTACAGTTTACCAATCTGCTTGAAGAGCGTCAGCATTTGCTCCAACAATTGAAAGCCAAATACAAGTTTGAAAATATCATCAGCAAGAGCGATGTTATGTTGCAAATTTTCAAACTAATTGAAACAGTAGCGCCAACGGATGTAAATATTCTCATCACAGGAGAAAGCGGAACAGGGAAGGAACTCATCGCCAGGAGCATCCATGCTCGGAGCAAGCGGCAGGCAAAACCCTTTGTCCCAATGAATTGTGGCGCACTCCCAGAAAATCTTTTTGAATCAGAACTCTTTGGCTATGAGAAGGGTGCCTTTACGGGGGCTGATCAAACCAAGATCGGCTTGTTCGAATATGCTAATAAGGGAACCTTTTTTCTGGATGAAGTGTGTGAGATGAACCATTCGGTTCAAACGAAGTTTTTGCGTGTTTTGCAGGAACGTGAACTCAGACGTCTGGGCGGTCATATCCAAATTCCAGTCAATGTTCGCATCATTTCAGCAACCAACAGATCACCTGACACCATTCTAGATGACGACTCATTGCGGGCGGATTTGTATTATCGCTTGAATGTGGTTCACATTCACATTCCACCGCTCCGTGAACGTAAGGGCGACATTCAATTATTGGCTGCTCACTTTTTAAAGAAAGCCATGGTGACAACGAATAAAAAGAAGCTGCAATTTGCAGCAGAAACCATCTCCTTACTGGAATCCTATAATTGGCCTGGCAATGTGCGTGAATTAGAGAATGTTGTTGAGCGTTCAGTCGCACTCTGCAATGATAGTATCATTCTGCCTGCCGATTTACCCAGTCAATTGCAGCAGTTGGAACCGAATCATGAGAGATTTGATTCCATGTCATTCAAACAAGCCCGCAGCAAGGTGATAGCGAAGGTGGAAAAGCGTTTTCTTGTCTTCCTGCTTCGAAAACATAGGGGAAATATTACCCGGGTTGCCGAGGAGGCTGAAATGACCCGCCGAAATGCCTATCGCCTACTCCAAAAACACAGTATCAATCCAGAAGACTGGCGCGATCTCTAATCAAGAGTGTGCCTATTTGGTCACTGTGACATTATATTTCACAGCTGCTCTTATCCTTCATAAATAACAAATATTTAGATCATGTATTATCCTGATTACCATCTGGATATCGTCCCAGTTCTGGGAAATAAATAATTAGCAAATATATAGGTTAAAGCTAGTATATACAATTAGATAAGATGAATGCAAATCTCGCTGGCACGCTTGTTGAGATAGCATGGGTATTATTCTAAGATTTCAACCAATATGAACTGAGGTAAGCTATGGCAAAACAGCTCTCCGAATCATCCTCTTCTCAAGTAATCGATTACTTAAAAGATCTGGATAAACGCGTCTCTGGCTTGGAAGAGGCCATGAAACCATTTATAAAAAGCACTGATCCGATTACAAATGGCGGTCTTCGTGAACGGGGCGACGGCAAGCCTGACGCGCTTGAGCTTCGCATTGGTGAATATTGGTTTGCCTATGTAGGCATTGTCGTCCTGGTGTCAGCTTTCGTCTTTATGCTAAGCCTTCCTTGGTCAGGTTTACACCTCATGCTGCCCAGCTTGTTGGGATTGACCATTTGTGGAGCCATGGCGGGCGCTGCTTACTACTCAAAAGCTTCCTATAAATTCATTTCATTGAATCTTTGGGGTGCCGCTTTTGTAGTGAGCTTTTTCTCCCTGCTCAGGTTATTTCACTTTGGCCTATTCACCCTATTCAATCCTGGCATTCTCGAGAACTTGGTCCTGACAGTTTTCTGTATTGGACTGGTAGCCGTGGCGTTCTTAAAAAAATCAACCTATCTCTTTTGCATAAGTCTTTCACTATTCTTAGCAGCGGGAATAGTCATAAATCAGGTCATGTGGACCCTAAGTATGAATGCTATAGCCGCCGGATTCTTGGTGTACTTTTCCCAGGAATTGAAAAAATCACTGGCCTTCACCTACGGTTCCATAGCGATTTATGTGGCCCATCTGATATGGATGATAGGGAATCCTATCATGACCGGTCAATTCGAATCACTGGCCAACCCCCTTTGGGATCAAGTCTTCATTCTAATCTATGCCAGCATACTCTCTATTCGCATCCTGCTACCGCTTCCGAAAAAGCGCAAGAATGAATATGTGATTGCAAATGCCCTGGCAAATGGTGCACCTGCATTTTTGCTTTTTAACATCTCCTTCCTGTTACACAGCGGGACAAATCCGCTCATGCCCAAGATTATTTTCTTTCTGGTCTTCTTTGGTCTCGCCCTGCTGTTTTGGAATCGACTTAAGATCAATTTTTCAATGGTTCTTTTCACCCTTTTTGCCCACGGAACAATCAGCATCGGTTTGGCCCAATCTATCGCTTCTCCTGATCTGTACGTCATTTTGATCTGGCAGAGTCTGCTCATGTTGGCCAATGCGATGTGGTTCAAATCAAAGTTCATAACCGTATCAAATTTTTTGCTCTATATCGTCCTTTTTATCGCCTACACAGCAGCCAGCGGATTCGCGGGAATCATAAGTGTGAGCTTTGGTTTTGTGGCGCTATTCAGCGCCCGTCTGCTCAGAGCGTATGAGGAGCGTTTGGGGTCCTCATTTGACATTTTAATCAATTTTTATTTAGCCATCGCTTTCTTCTCGCTTCCCTTTGCCCTCTGGAAGGCCCTGCCCACTGAATGGGTCGCTTTCTCCTGGCTGGGGGTCACGGTTTTATACTATTTCATGAGTGCAGTTTTAAGCAGCCCACGGTATCGCTGGATGGGACATTTTACGCTGTTTGCCACCATTCTCACTGTTGTTCTCATGGCAACCATGGGCATGGAAGCCTTCTATCGTATCCTTACTTTCATGGCTTTAGGTGGTGTATTAATCACAGTGTCAGTCGTCTACACACGCATTAGAAAAAGATCGAAGAATGAGATATCAGTTTCTAAGGACTAATAGAGTGATTCCATTATTTGCTAAAATTAGGGGCATATTTATGACAAAAGTGAATGCAAAAGTTCCAGAGCAAGTCTGGCGTTTGGCGATCCTTGCGGTAATCATTATTACGACCTTCCTTATCGTAAGACCCATGCTCATCCCGAAAGGATTTGGTGAACATGGTCATTTCCGAAGTGGGGCATTAGATGATGCAGTTGCCTATGAATTCAAATTCGCAGGTAAGTCAGCCTGCGTTGAGTGCCACGAAGATATGACCGACATGCTGGCCGCCGGCTATCATAAAAAGCTGAGCTGCGAAGTTTGTCACGGACCACTGGCAGGTCACATTGATGAGCCTGAGGATGTCCATCCCACTTTTCCAAGAGAAAGAGGTCTCTGTCCTGTTT
>JABMOT010000112.1 GCA_013202385.1 Fidelibacterota bacterium | reverse complement strand
GAACTGAATTAAATCTGTAATTATTGTTCACTTGCTCGCAGAAGGGCAAAGATTATCTTCTGCTTTCAATCAGTGGGGATATTGTGAACAGCCAGGCGTTGCTGAATTTTCTCAGTTGGCCTGTGAGTATTCAAGCTTTTCAATAGTCTGAAGACCTTTTTTTTATATGACAAATCAACACTGAGTCAACAGGAGTAAACAAACGGATGTCCATTAGAATTACAGTGAACTGTTAAGCGGTAAATTGTTATGAGTAATGACCAGCCATGGACCAGCATCGATAGTTTAATCCTTAGCAAACTTCCTGCGCACCTGCTTCAATTTGTAAAGCCACAAATCTATGGTGCATACTCTGCAATTGATCAGGCTGTCTGGCGCTATGTCATGCGAACAAATGTAGAGCACCTGAGTAAAATCGCCCATCATTCGTATCTGGATGGACTGGCTAGATGTGGAATATCAATTGATCAGATTCCAGACATGCTTAGCATGAATCAGATTCTCGCGGAAATCGGCTGGGCAGTGGTCTCAGTTGACGGGTTCATTCCCCCCTCTGCATTTATGGAATTTCAAGCCTACAATGTGTTGGTCATTGCCAGCGATATTCGCCAGTTGGAACATATCGAATACACCCCTGCTCCGGATATCATCCACGAAGGAGCTGGCCATGCCCCCATCATAGCAAACCCGGAATATGCTGAATACATCCATCGTTTTGGAGAAGTCGGTTGCAAAGCCATTGGTAGTGAAAAAGATTATCAACTATATGAAGCCGTACGCCACTTATCGATCATTAAAGAAGCTCCGGGGACGACTGAGGAAGAGATACGGATTGCTGAAAAGCGACTTGAGCAGCTCCAGGCTAATATGGGTGAACCGAGCGAGATGGCTTTGATCAGAAATTTGCATTGGTGGACAGTAGAATATGGGCTTGTCGGGACTGAGGAAGACATAAAAATATATGGAGCCGGTTTGTTATCCTCCATTGGCGAAAGTCACTCCTGTATGACTGATAAAGTAAAAAAGGTACCCTATACCATCGATGCTGCCAGGGTGAATTTCGATATCACCAAGCCCCAACCCCAGCTTTTTGTGACCCCAGATTTTGCTCATCTGAGTCTAGTGCTGGAAGAATTTTCCAATACAATGGCTTTGCGTAAGGGTGGACTCGTCGGTCTGAAAAAATTGATCGACTCCACTAACCTGGGCAGTATTGAATTAAGCACCGGGCTGCAAATCTCTGGTACCTTTAGCCGTGTTATTGAGGAAGAAGGCAAACCGATCTATTTCCAGACTTCAAGTATCACAGCCCTCTCACTGCGAGATAGAGAGTTGGTTGGTCATGGCACCAATTATCATTCACAGGGCTTTGGTTCGCCTGTGGGGAGCCTGAAGGGCATCAATATGGCCATTGAGGACATGAGCCCACGAGATTTGATGGCCTACAACATATATGAAGGAAAAACAGCGCGAATTGAATTTGATGGTGGCATCGTGGTTCAAGGTGAGGTCATCACTGGGAAAAGAAATCTACAGGGTAAAATTGTACTCATCAGTTTTAAGGATTGTACAGTAAGGCGGGGTGACGAGATTCTGTTTGCCTCTGATTGGGGAGTCTATGATATGGCTGTAGGCAAAAGTGTGGTTTCAGCCTTCAGTGGACCAGCGGATCCCAAAAGTTTTGATATGATCAACCACCGTCCAACCGAAAAAACAATTAGCGTAAATAAAACAGCTGAACGTCTGGCGTTGGAATCTTTGTATCAACAAGTTCGGGATCAGCGGTCCGGAAACGCCAGTGCCATTTTCTTGGAGAACATTTTTTCCACGCTTAAGCTGGCCCACCCCCAGGACTGGCTCCTGGCGCTGGAAATCTATGAGGTTGTCGGCCGGGACGCACCGTTTTTTGAAGATTTAACCAATTACCTGAATCTGAAAGCAGAACAACTCCATGAGGTAAGTCACCTGATTAAGAGTGGGATGACTCTGGCTGAGGCAGAGCATAGGCGGATAGAAACATAAGGAACGTTTTATATGTCAGATAAACTGGGAATAAGAGGATACGATTTTGTAGAGTTCTATGTCGGCTCAGCCAAAATGGTGGCTTACTGGTATGCAAGAGCCATGGGATTGGAAATCAAGGGATATATGGGTCCTGAAACTGGGTCAAGAGATCGCATTTCTTATTACCTCCAGAAAAATGAGCTAAAAATTGTCGTTAGCTCAGCCGTTCAACCCAGTTGTCATGAAATTCTCAGTTTTATTAACAAACATGGTGATGGTGTGAAACGCTGGTCTATTGAAGTAGATGATGTGGATAAAATCTTTTCCCATGCCATTGCCAATGGCGCGGTTATTTCAAAACGACCGCATAAACTTGAAGACGAACGTGGTACTATTGAGCAGGCCGCTATACGCCTTTACGATGATACTGAGCTGGTCTATGTCAACCGCGATAGTTATCCCCATATTTTTTATCCGGGCTATGAAAAACCAATCCAGGAGATTCAACTGGCCTGTGAAGATACAGGATTGATGGGTATTGACCATATTGTGGGGAATGTCCGCGAAAATGAAATGGACAAATGGGCTGAATATTTTACCAAAACCATGAATTTTGAGACCTTTATTGATTTTAAAAAAGGGGACATTGGGACCAAATACTCAGCGCTTCTCTCCAAAGTAGTTCGTTCAGAAAAATCAGCCATTAAAAACCCCATTAATGAACCTTTTGAAGGTGCAAAGAAATCCCAGATCGAGGAATATATCGAACAATATCATGGCACTGGCGTTCAGCATATTGCCATTCGGACCAAAGATATTGTCAAGAGTATTAGAGCGTTGCGTAGGAATGGGATGGAATTTTTAAGTGTACCTGATACCTATTATGATGCTTTGAGGGAAAGAAAAGATATTCGAATAAAGGAAAACATCGATGATCTCCAGGAGTTGAAAATTCTGTGCGATCGGGAGTCGGAAGGCTACCTACTCCAGCTCTTTACCAAACCCATTGGTGACCGGCCTACTTTCTTTTTTGAGATCATTCAGCGGGCTGGGGCTCAAGGATTTGGCAAGGGAAATTTCCAGGCTCTATTTGAAGCCATCGAGATGGATCAGGAACTTCGTGGAAACCTTGAATACAATTAAATGCTGGATAGAATGTGCAAATTGAAAAAATATCGATAGGGGAGAATTATGCCGTTTTATCATAAACTGGGTCAAATACCCAGAGTAAAGCATACCACATTTTTTAAACCGGATGG
>JABMOT010000111.1 GCA_013202385.1 Fidelibacterota bacterium | reverse complement strand
GGAGCAGCAGAACTCATTATTGATGGCGTCACAGCGGTCTATGATGAAATGGATGAACTCTTTGTTCTCAACCTGGATCCCAGTGTTTTGGATTTCAGCACTATTGAGAACGATATGGATTTGATCCTCATGCTCGAAGCTGCAAATCCTAACTTTCTGACCCTCACTGATTATGGAGTTGAGCAATTTATTCAACTGGGAAATGAACTTGAGGATGCTTTCTTGACCTTTAATGAGTTTTTTGAACTCATGGTTGATCTGGCCTATGCCATGCAACCCTTTGAAGCTGATTTTAACATGGATGGGCTGGCCTTCATCGAAAATATGGAGGATATGGAGGAGGGCAGTTTTGATCTGTGGCAGGACTTTGCTTTCCCAGATTCTATGGTCTGGATGGATGATGAGCGGGTCAACTTTTCTGCCTGGTTTGACGATCCACCGACGAGTTTACTGCTCATGTGGCATGGACAAGTCTTTGGGAATGATCTTACCTGGAGTGGTCTATTCCCCGATCGTTATATCGTGGATGTCACCCCGATATCTCCAGCAATACCAGAAACCTTTATGGTTCACCAGGCTTATCCCAATCCCTTTAATCCCGTGACCAATATTCGTTTTGACCTACCTGCCGATGGGCTGGTAACTGTGAGCATATTCAATATACGCGGTCAAAAGATTGAAACATTAGTTCAGGAACATCGGCCTGCCGGGCAACATGTTATCCCCTGGACTGCTGGGGCTCTCGCATCTAACCTATATTTCTATCAGGTTCAATATGCTGGCCAGACCCAGACTAACAAGGTTCTATTGATAAAGTAGAAATTCACTCAAATTGAAATTCAAAATCGACAAGAGGAAGAAGCAAATTTTCTTCCTCTTGTTTTATATGGTCTCTCTATCAGCAGCCCTGGCTCAGGATTTTTATGGCCTGTTGGACGCTGTGATGGATCATCCACCTTTGACCAGGCTGGGCCTGACTGACCTTCAGAAAACACAGCTTAAACTTTCCAGTGTGTATGTCTATCAAGACTATTATCGTGAGAGTACTCCTGGCATCGGCGATCAATCACTTCTTGGCAGCAACACAAAGGCAAAATTAATAGCCGTAAATGCCCGAGGGAATTTTAAATACGGAGTCTTATCCCGGTTTGGGCAAGGACATGAAAGCTTCACAAACCTTGATGCTGACCTATCCGTTAACACAGATTATGGATTTAAGCATCGTGATCTTGACTTACACATCGTTTTGGCAACTAAAAGCATGCTCTGGGGCATGGGAGTTGAAAAAAGGAGCATTTTATTTACCGCTCCAGTGTTGATAAATAAATATCCCGAATCAGAAGATCCTCAGCTGAATCGCTATTTCCTTAACTGGCTGGAACCCAGTTTTGGAAATGATATGGATGTTAGAGGTGAATTTGATCTGAATGGATTACAGAGCTATGCAAGTTTGCCCCTGGGTTCAAATCTGTTACTTGATATCCATTACAAAATATCCAAAAATGACTTTTCACCTTCAGTAAGTTATGTGAATAGCTCTAACATAAATGAGTTAAAGGGTGAACGCAGTCTGGTTTTTGAAACTGGCTACCTCAACCAACTCTTACACATCGGTTTGGGAAGTGCACACTGTTCCCTGAAACCCAAATTGACATTCCAGAATACCCATGCTGATATGGCTGTAGATAATCCTCTTCCAGTCGACGTAATTGACGATTTTGAGGAACTTGGCGTTTTGGATTTTAACCGGAAAAGTGTAGCATTTGGCGTTGAAGGCCAACACCAGAATCTGAATCTGAATCTGGAGGCTGGGCTTGGATTTTCCCAGTGGGATGCACAGGCTGACCTGACGACCCCCGTACTGGGACGTTATTGGTTTTTTCCTATCGCCCATGCCGCTCGAGTGCAAATATCCGGGACAAGTAGCTCCCAGCGTCTGAGGCTCCACCACGAGTTGATCAAGCGTAAAATTAGGGTCGGTGTAAATGCCGGATACCAACACGCTTACTTCGATTTAAGTGTTACCGGTGAGGCGGAACTTGAATTTAATATCCGCTCAGTGCCCATCGATTCTCCACTGCAATTCCATTTGCATGTCATTTCCATGGGAGCCCCAATTAGTTACTCCTTGAATTCCTTTACCCTGAACTATGAATTCAACCAGATCATACCGTGGATGAAACGAGTGGATGACGGTCCGCTGAATTTTCAAAGGGATGATCGTTGGCTTGACAAAAAGGTGAGAGGTGGGGGACAACACACAATTACTATGATCTATAGCCTCAACTGACTCATGGCCAATATTTCATGGAATCCAAGTTTCAAGTTTCTGTTATAGGCAGACACGAATTCACACGAAATGAGTGATTATTGAATTGGTCCTATTCGTGAAATTAGTGTCAAGCAGTTTTCAAAGAGAGCTTGCCTCAGTCGGGTGAACCCTCCCAAAGATGAGTTGGGTGGTCTTCGCGAGTCTGTCAGGACGTGGCTATCCCCCTCATAGCCTGGTTTACGGATCCCCCGTCAGCGCCCCTCGAAGTGGGACAAATCAAGCTGCGAAAGAGAGATTGCTTCGGTTTCACCTCGCAAAGACGGCCTGGAGGAACTGCTGGGAAATTCTTGATTCTGGCTGGGAGCGCGTTTAGCCATTACCCATCCACACAAGAATTGAGTGATTATTGAATGAGTCCCATTTGTGAAATTAGTGTCAAGCAGTTTTTCAAGGAGAGCTTGCCCCGGTCGGGTGAACCCTCCCAAAGACGAGTTGGGTGGTCTTCACAAGTCCGTCAGGACGAAGCGATCCCCCTCATTGCCTGGTTTACGGAGCCCCCGTCAGCGCCCCTCGACGTGGGACAAATCAAGCTGCGAAAGAGAGATTGCTTCGGTTTCACCTCGCAAAGACGGCCGGGAGCGCCTTTAGCCATTACCCAGCTACACTCGCGAGCTGGTTTTTCAGGCCAAAGGCTAGAAAAACCATACCAAATAGCAGCATTGCTGTAGCCATAAAAATGGATGCATAACCCTGACTTGCCATGAGAGTTGCAGAGATAACCCCGATCAGGGCAGTGGCGATCAACTGTCCCAGACTGATGAAGATGGTTAACATGCCCTGGGATGTCGCTCGATCTTCCTGACTGGTATTATTCAGGATGATGTAACGCAGTGAACTACCAGAGAGTACTGACATCCCCAGACCAATGAGCACCCCACTCGAATAATAAACTGCTGTACTGGACCCAGAGATTGAGAGGAGGAAAAATCCTGATGCGCTCAACAGGAGACCAATAATAACGATAATTTTCACCCCGTATCGATCGATCATTTTCCCGAATATGGGTGATCCAAATGCAGTAGCCAATACAAAAGGAGTGAGCATAAAACTGGCAGTGGAGGAGGCTACTGCAAAACTAGACACCACAAATTTGGGGATAAAAACAAAACACGCCTGCATAACGCCAGTGGCCACAGCCAACATGCCAGCAATCACAATCTGGCGATTTTGAAAAAAGCTCAATTCAACAATGGGGAATTCGGCCCGTTTTTCAATTCGAACTAAAAATGTGAACGAGGTGAAAGCCAGGATAAAGGGGGCAATACTTAAGATGGTTCCCCAATTGAATTGAGCACTTAACCCACTCAAGGTATTTAAACCATAGGTCAATGAAGCTAAACATAAACCCAGAGTTGCAATCCCGGCCCAGTCGATGCTCTGAATCCTTTTTGAAGGAACAGAAGGTATCAATTTGTTGCTATAATAGATTAGTATGATGGTTATGGGGATATTGATGGTAAAAAGCACATTCCAGCTATAAAAATTTAGCAGCACGCCGGCAATAAAAGGTCCCATTAAAAATGCCAGCCCAAATACTGCACCGATAATTCCTAATATTTGACCTCGTTTTTCAGGTGGATACAAATCGCCCACCAAAGCAGATGCAACGGGGAATATACCGCTGGCCCCAAATCCCTGAACAGCACGACCGATTAACAGGCTTGAAAAATTATGGGATAAAGCGACCCACAGTGAACCCAAACCAAAGATCGCCACAGCCAGGATATAGATCTTCCTGCGTCCGTGGATATCTGATAGTCGGG
>JABMOT010000110.1 GCA_013202385.1 Fidelibacterota bacterium | reverse complement strand
GGAGTCCAGGGTTTGTCTGGAGCCATTTTAAATTGACCGGTCTGTTTGATCCTGGCTTTTTTGATATAGGGAGTGCCCACTACCTGACTATTCTCTAAAAAGCGCTTAACTGGCCCAGGCAGACCTTCCAGATCAGCTGATTGAATAATGCGTTGATTGGTGTCCATTTGAGCTTCCTTCCCCCAGATAGCTAAACTAATTATCAGACCAAAAATGATGCACTTCAAGTTATTGGTTTTCATGGTCGCCCCCTCAATTTCTCAAAGCTGATCGCTAGCAGTCTCTCAAGAGTGCTTCTTGTGCTAAGAATGTCCTGAGGGCTTGCATCTCCAAAAAGAGAGTTGATGTATTCCTGGTCCCGTTGTGCTCTGGCTTCCCATATTTCAGCATTTTTTTGGGTCAATCGAAAGCGCAGGACTCGTTTATCTACAGCATCCTGGAAAATTTCAAGAAAGCCAGATCTTTGGAGATTGGAAGCCAGCTGCTTCACGTTCTGTCGTGAAGACCCCATAGCCTCAGTCAATTGATTCAAGGTTGGCGGATCTTTAAAAAATACATGCAGGGTGATCAACAACAGCCATTGCTTGGTCGTCACCCCAATACTCGCCAATTCCAGATCCCCCAATGTTTGCCAGCGTTGGCCCAGCAAAAATATCATTCCAAAAATATCTTTTTTGGACTCTATACTTTGATCTTCTATCATCTAAATCTCCATTTCATGCAATATATTACATTTATATGTAATATGTTACCTTTTTATAGTTTGAGATACATCTTGAGTTAGGATTCCAAGATGTTAGCATGTCAGAGTATTCAAATCTTTAAGGAAACCACCATGTACCCATATCTCCTCACACTGCGCACCATATTTCAAGCACGGCGCAGATCACCTTTAAAATTTGACGAAACAGGCATTATTCAATTGCGTGCCGGTATTTTTGATATTGATCATTATGGTGAAGTAAACAATGGTCGCCAACTCACACTGATGGATCTGGGTCGCTACGATCTCGGGGTTCGTGGTGGATTAATGGCGCTCATTTCAAACAATAAGTGGGGGTTGGCTGTGGGAGGATCTAGTATTCGCTACAGGCGACGAATACCTTTTGGCAAGAAATACGAACTTCGTAGTCGTCTTGCCGGTCATGATGGCCGCTGGTTTTACTTCCAACAGGAGATGTGGTGTGGAGATAAAATTTGCTCATCAGCTCTGGTTAAGGCTGGTGTCATTTCAAAACAGGGATTGGTTCCCGCAACTGATGTGATGAAAAAACTTCCTGTAAGTGATTGGGTTGGGGATTTGCCAGGCTGGATACAAGCCTGGATAGATGCAGAGAGCCAAAGACCCTGGCCAACGGGGAATAAAGACACTACTTAAACTGACCAGTAATTACACAGAATAAACAACCGGGTTTCTCGGGGTTGTAAAAGCCGAAGTCTTTCATGAATTATCCATTCGTTTAAAATAAACGTTTTAAAAATTTCAAACATACCCTATATTCAATTATATGAAAAATATTCCTGCGGTTGAAGGTCGAACTTCAGCTCAGCTGTTTTTGCAAGCTGCTGAACAGTGGTCAGACAATATCAGATGGCAAAACCCCTCCGATCATGGCTGGGAAGCCATTACCTGGGAGACCTATAAACGCAAGGTGTCCCAGGTTGCTGCCTATTTACAAGGCCAGGGCTACAGCTATCCAGATAAAATAGGCATTCTGGCCACCAACTCCCTCGAATGGATATATTCAGCACTGGGAGTAATGACCTCGACTGCAATTCTCGTCCCCATTTATGCCGGAAACACAATTGAGCAGTCCCTGTTTATGATCAAGCATTCGGATATGCAGGTTCTGATACTCGATTCAGCCGATATGGCCAATCGATTGATAGCTGGTGGGCTGAAATCCACAAGTTTACGCCAGTTAGTCCTACTTCAAGGCGACCCCGAAGATTGCGAAACGACACAAATGGTCCATGGATATGAAGAACTCTCTATAGAGGGAGAAGCCCTGCTTGCCAAAACTCCCGGATTGATTGAGGACCTGGCAAAAATCCCGCGACTTAATGATATTGCTTATATGATTTATACCTCGGGGACGACAGGTGATCCAAAG
>JABMOT010000011.1 GCA_013202385.1 Fidelibacterota bacterium | reverse complement strand
GCAGTATGGATGATCTAATTCATAGTTTGATGCTTGGTGTAGAACCGCCATTGCTTGGTCCCATTCAAAATGGGGATCTGCGAATCATTTCCATTGCACCCTTATTTTGCCATGCCCAGGAGCAATTTCGCTTACATAAGGCTATCATGGGCGGACAGGGGATTGAGGTGATTATTAAGAAATTGCGAAAGCATTTGAGTCGTCATCTTGAAGAGCGGTTGGAGCTGCTCCTCCCAAAAGGCAAAAACCCATCCATCCCGGTTAATCTTATGGCCTATCATCTCGCCTCGACGGTATTGACTCTGCTGAGATATTGGTTGGACAATAATAGACCCTATACTCCTGATCAAATGGATGAAATGTTTCAAGAATTAACCATGCCTGGAATACTGTCGGTGCTGATCTAGCGAAAATATATTTTGGAGCGGTGCTAACTCAATCGGTTTTAAGTTGGTTGTAACTTTTGCTTCGGTCCCCAAAGACTTCCAAGTACAAGAAAAAGTAGGCTCAAGGTAATGGCAGGTAAAACCGCATCCAGACTGGACACGAGTTCAGCCCCAAAAATCCAGCTAAAGAGTGGGGACTCTTGCCAGAGGATGGTCGTGGTAACCCCAGCGCCGATGGAGAGAATGGCTCCGCGGGGCGTAGCACGTGTCCAGAATAAAGCAGCCAGCAAGCTCGGCGTTATTGCTGCGCCATAAATGGTGTAGGCATACAGAGCACGTTCGAAAAATCCAGGCGAATTGGCAAAACCGCGACTCAAAATCCAGGCAGCAAATCCAAGGGCAATAACCAGCAATCGAGAATAAAGCACAATCCGCTTCTCCTCGGCGTTGGGATTGATATAGGTCAGGTAAATGTCTTTTATCAAAGTGGTTGCCGGGACCAGCAAATAGGAATCTGCTGTGGAGATAATGATGCCAATAATTGTAGCAAAAAAGAGACCGCCGAGAAGCATTGGCAATTGGGTTGCCGCGACATAAATCAAAATGTGTCTTCCATTTGCTGCGTCAGGAACCAGTGATGCGGAAACAGCTGCGGTGGCCACAATAAGAACTTCAATCAACAGGACTGCCAAAACAAGAACCAGTGTAGCTCTCGTAATTCCCGCTCTCGTTTTTGCCGCGCTAAAGCGTTGATACATGTTGGCATCGCCCAATATCAGCAAGAAAGGTGGGAGTATATAATTAATCAATTGGATCGGGCTAAAGCGACCTGTAAAATCCAGTTTTTCCGGGACACCCTGTTGTATAAAAGCCATTTGAATCCCATCCCAGCCACCGGCTTTGATCCAGAGTATGGGGAAGGCAATGAGCAACACGATGGTCATGATGATGCCATTTCCCACATCGGTATATACGACACTGAGCAGGCCAGCCAAAACTGTATATAAAACGATAAAAACTGCAGCAATTATGGTCGCTGTTTCCAGCGAAAAACTGGCATGTCCGCTGGCATCAGTAAAGATTGTTTGTAAAACAGCACCACCAGCGTTGTACTGGTAGGATACGATCACGAGATAAGCCATCACCAGGGCGACTACTGTCAGATTTCTTGCGCCGCTCCCAAACCTTCCATACATAATCTCAGGAACTGTATAGGTATCCATCCCCCTTATTTTCCCTGCGATACGGGTGAGGATCACAATTCCCAGCACACCTCCAATCGGCAATATCAATGCAGCAAAACCGATTTCATATGCTTTGCCAGCATTTCCAAGAATGCTTCCCGTACCAATCCAGGTGGCCAACATGGTGCCTACTAGAATCCAGGGTGGCAGGCTGCGACCGGCCAAAGCGAAATCTGCATGTGTTTTGACGCCGGCGCTTTTCCAGGCGCCAACACCTAAAAGGATAATAAGATATATTATTACGATGCTGGTCAAATGAGGTCTCTTTTGATTTAAGCTAATCTTGATAGGGATGAGATCAAAGCTCACTATAGCGCGTTTCTGTGATCGTTATTCTTTGCCTTAATCTGGAGCTGGTTTTTCATCAAAATAAAAAGGCAGCGGTAGACTGCCTTTTTATGTAGTTATGATCTCCGCTTGGCCGCTTCTCTCGCATCATCTAGAAACTGCATGTGCTTGCGGATATAACGCATAAAGTAGATGGCTTTGTCCTCAGCCAGAAAAGTAGCATTCCCAACTTCTCCTCTGTCTGAAACCGGGACTGGAAATTCGAAGCCAGTATCAGTGATATACCAAAGGTTCCCTCTGCTATAAAATCTGAGGCGAACTTTTTGTCCACGTTGGACCATGTCTTTCAGG
>JABMOT010000109.1 GCA_013202385.1 Fidelibacterota bacterium | reverse complement strand
ATCCCGAATCCAACTGGATGCAAAAACGGGTACAGTTTCTCTCCTTAAATCTTGAGCAACTCAAACCCAAGAGTGGTGTACCTCAAAGCTTGACCGATGATCTTTACCGCGCACAATGTAACTGTGCCTTTTGGCATGGTGTGTTTGGGGGTCTCTATTTGCCCCATTTAAGACATGCAATCTATGAACATCTACTCAAAGCTGAGGCAGCTTTTCTAGAGCATGGAGGTATCTTCCCTGGACTGGTTGACATTGACAGTGATGGTGTGAGAGAATACCGACTTCGCTCTGAAACGATTCAGCTATTCCTCAGTGAAGATCTGGGGCATATACAAGAGATCGATTGGCTGCCTGCTAATTTTAATGTCACCAATTATGTCCAGCGTTATGCTGAGAGCTATCACGATAAACTTGCACAGGCCAGCAGCGAGAATTCAAATGGCGGTTCTATCCACGATATCGTGCTAACCAAAGAAGCAGGCTTGGAGGACAAGTTATTTGTTGATAGCTATCGACGTCACAGTCTGATTGATCACTTTTTTAGCCCGCAGCAGACTCTTGATGCCTATTACCGCGGCTCCCTGGCTGAGGATTTATTGCCTGGGGATACCAAAGTGGTTCAAAGTGAAGCCGGTGTGATTATTCAGAGCAATGCCCGGGTAAAGGGCACCAAAGTCGCTATTCAGAAGATTTTGGAGCTCCACAATAATAAACTGACCATAAAACTGAGTATCAGGAATACTGGCGCAGCTAATTTGCGATCGAAATATGGTCTTGAATTTAATTTTGGTCTCCTTGGCGGTAACAGCCACGATCGATACTTCCTCCTTGATATGAACCATGCTGGAAGTTTAAATACCAAAAAGGCTGATCAGAATATTAGTAAACTCAGCCTGGTTGATGAGTGGGATAATTTTAAGATTAAGCTAAAATTTTCACAGGCGTGTACGATGTGGCGTGCACCCATTGAGACCATCTCTATGTCTGAAGCCGGTTTTGAACGGGTATACCAGGCATCGTCTGTTTTGCCACATTGGGAGTTAAATCTTGACCCGGGAGCATCATTCAAATTGGATCTGCTCCTGGATATTGAACAATACAAATCTTAATAACGAGGACAATATGTCAAACGACCAAGCCACTGTAGCATACTTCAGTGCTGAAATAGGAATATCCCCCAGCATTCACACTTATAGTGGGGGTTTGGGTATTCTGGCAGGGGATCACATCAAGGCTGCTGCCGATCTTAATGTCAATATGGTAGCCGTAACTCTGATGTATAAAGAGGGCTATTTTAAACAGCGGATGGATGAGGAAGGCAACCAGACAGAAGTATACCCACGTTTCGAACCCGGTCCCTTTCTGGACCAGCTGCCCATCACCGTAAGCCTGCCACTGCGGGGCCGTGATGTCCAGATTCAAGTGTGGAAATATGCATTCACTGGCATCCGAGGTAAAACTATTGATGTGCTGTTTCTGGATACAGATCTGCCCCAGAATTCAGAGGAAGACCGAAGCATTACCCTACGACTTTACTCAGGAGGAAAAGATCATCGAATTCTTCAGGAAGCCATTTTGGGATTTGGCGGAATTAGGGTTCTGCGTCAACTAGGATACCAAGATTTTTCAACCTACCATATGAATGAGGGCCATTGTTCATTTCTAACCCTTGAACTGTTGAAAGAATTCAACGGCGATGAGGAGGAAGTTCGGAAACGTTGTCACTTCACCACCCACACACCTGTGGCTGCTGGACATGACCATTTTGCCGCGGAGCGGGTGAAAAGACTCATTGGCGATTTATTGCCTAATAATCTGAATTTACCCTCACTGGTTCTGAACGGAAGAGTACACATGACCGAGCTGGGGTTGCACTTTAGCCGTAGTGCCAATGGCGTGTCAGCCCTCCATGGTGTCGTGGCCAGGGAGCAATTTCCTAATTCTAACATTGGTCATGTTACCAATGGTGTTTTTCATCGCTATTGGGTCGGCAAAATATTTCGCGAAGTCTTTGATCGTCAGCTCCCCGGTTGGCGGGGAGAACCTAATAGATTGTTGGAAATCGATAGCATTCCTGACGAAGAAATACGCTTTGCTCACCGTGGTCAAAAGAAATTTCTGCTGGACTACGCGAATTCACAATCTCAACGGGCACTTTCCCCCCGCGTACTTACCATCGGTTTTGCCCGTCGGGCTGCCGAATACAAGCGGGCTAGACTCATCTTCAGCGATCGCGAGCGACTGATAAAAATTGCTGGCGGCAAAGTGCAGTTTATCTTCGCCGGGAAATCCCATCCACGGGATGATCATGGGAAAGAAATTCTAAAAGAAATTGTCACTCAGTCCAGAGAATTGCTCGGTGAAGTGAAGATTGTTTTTCTTGAGAATTACAATATGTGGCTTGGCAATCTTATCACAGCTGGTGTTGATGTCTGGTTAAATACCCCCCTGAGACCTAATGAAGCTTCAGGCACTTCAGGCATGAAGGCTACCTTGAACGGCGTTCCCAATCTTTCTATTCTTGACGGATGGTGGGCAGAAGGCTGTAAGGATGGTGACAATGGCTGGGCAATCGGAACCCATGATCTGGCGAATGATGCAACGGATGCTGACTACCTGTACCGCTTGCTGGAAGAAAAAGTAATCCCCACATATTATGGGGATCAGGCAAAATGGCTGAGCCTTATGCGCGAATCCATTAAGACGGGTGTACAGTTCACGGGTGACCGCATGGTAAAGGATTACCTGAATCAGTATTACAAGTAATATCGACAGCGTATGAATAAAAAAGAGGCTGTCTCAGAACCTGAGGCGGCCTCTTTT
>JABMOT010000108.1 GCA_013202385.1 Fidelibacterota bacterium | reverse complement strand
AAACCCATTGAACCCATCAAATATGCAAAGAATCCACATGCTTCGACGAGCTCAGCAAGACACACCACCAAACCCATCGAACTCATACCTACTCAAACCATCCACAACTGTCGATCCAAAGTACGGTATTGAATCGCTTCAGAAAGATGCTCAGTTTGGATATTCTCGCTTCCTGATAAATCTGCAATGGTTCGTGACACTTTAAGAATTCTATCATAAGCTCGAGCACTTAAACCCAGAGTATTAATGGCTGATTTCAACAGCTGAGCGGAGTCCATATCAACCTTGCAAATACTCCGGATCATTTTTGGAGGCATATCAGCATTGGAGTGGATATGCAGGTCATGCTTGAAACGTTGAATTTGGTGATCTCTTGCCGCCTGAACGCGTTTCCGTATCACGAGTGAGGGTTCCCCATCCTGCTTGGCGGCGAGCTCCTCAAAGGGGATTGCAGGGACTTCAATGTGAAGATCAATCCGATCCAGCAGAGGACCTGAAATTTTAGCCATATATTTTTGGATATTCATGCTGTTACAGGTGCATTCATGTCGCGGATCACTGCTGTAGCCACATGGGCAGGGATTCATAGCACTGAGGAGGATAAAGTTAGCCGGATAGGTGAGACTCATGCTGGCGCGACTTATGGTTACCTCTGTGTTTTCAAGGGGTTGTCTCAGAACTTCAAGGACATTCTTTTGAAACTCAGGCAATTCATCCAGAAAAAGCACGCCATGGTGTGCCAGACTCACTTCTCCGGGTCGAGGTATTCGCCCACCACCAACCAAAGCTGCATCGGATATGGTATGATGAGGCGATCGGAAAGGACGAGTGGCAACCAGACCTTCGGTCCTCACCAGACCGGCAATTGAATGAATCTTCGTCGTTTCCAGTGCTTCTTCCAAGGTCATCTGTGGAAGAATTGTTGGGAAGCGTTTCGCCAGCATCGTTTTGCCAGATCCAGGCGGGCCAATCATGAGCACGTTGTGTCCACCTGCTGCAGCAACCTCTAGCGCCCTTTTTACATGTGCCTGTCCTCGGACATCACCCATATCAACTGAATAAGTTTGGCTTTGTGAGAATAATTCTTCAGGATCCACATGGATAGGCTCAATAAGCTTCTCACCATTCAAAAACAGGATCGCATCAAGTAAAGTGTTGACAGGTATCACATCAATTTCGCCCGTCACAGCTGCTTCTCTGGCATTGCATGCAGGCAGGATCAAACCCTTCAACTTGTTTGCTTTGACACCTACTGCAGAGGGGAGTGCGCCTTTTACCGGTCGGAGAGTTCCATCCAGGGATAACTCGCCGAGCAGGACATAATCATCCAGATCTTGGTGCATCACCATACCTAGGGCTGCGAGTATCCCAATCGCAATGGGCAGGTCAAAAGCAGAGCCCTCCTTCTTAATGTCAGCCGGCGCCAGGTTAATAGTATATGCCTTGGGGGGAAATTTAAACCCACTGTTCTTAATTGCAGAGATAACGCGGTCTTTGCTTTCTCGCACCGCCAATTCAGGTAAACCAACGGTTGAATATCTGAAGGCCTGACCTTCCACGTTTACTTCAACTTCAACCAGGTATGGATCAATTCCGATCAAAGAACTGCTTAATACGCGTGCCAGCATGACTTATCTCCTTTTCTGAAAATGGATATACGGAAAACACCCTGACAAAAGGGTCGTTTTCAGGGGTTGTTTTTTTGGGAGGCTAAGGGTGAATCGGATTAGGTTTGCTGACAATATCCCTTAGGACATAAAATTAAACGGTTTGACTACATACAATTCTGGTCAAAGGCTTTTTCGATAATGAGTTTATTCATATATTTCCAACGCGCATTATCGCCTTGAGCATAGGCAAATTTCACATTAAAAGCGGCCATACTTTCAAAACCATATTTTCGGGCAAGCGTTTCTAGAAAAACGGGGTCTTGCAGGGTATCGGGTTGATTCTTATTCAGACATTCTGTTTCAACTGCCAGAGCAACTATCCCCAGTTCTTCCTCGGTGAGCACAAAGGCAGTGCGGGGAGATGAACTGAGCGGTTTATAGGCCATGGGCGGATCTAGTTCTGCAGCAGAATCGACACTCTTGCGTGCTTCGGCAGCAGCGATTTTTCGTTCAATCGATTTCTGTTCTAAAGCTTCATCCTTTGGAAGCATGGAGTCTGGGGCGGTTTTACGTCCCCAAAATAGTTCTAGAACTGATTTGTCTTCAGCTCGAGTCTTCTGATGAGCATATTTGATTGCGTTAATGAAAGGGTTGGATTTGTTAATATCAATTTCAAAATATAGATCAATCCAACCTACAAACTCTTCCATGGCTGCATCACCATTGTCCTCCATAACAAGAAGGGTCTGCCAGATCACAAACAAATTATCAATTTCTTCATTGAAGCGATGGGTATTTCTAGGAGATGTAGCGATGGATTCGTTGGCCAATTTCCGTATTTCATAAGCACTGGAGATATAGGCAAACAAAAACGTTTGTTTCTCCATAGGTGTTAAAGCTGACCAGTAGATACTTTGTGCAAAAGCAACATGCTCCTCAGCAGTATCAAGGGTATTAGATTCTTGGGCAATGATCGGATTGAGCAAAGAGAGCATAAAAATAGCGATGCAAAAAAGAGTGTTACTCATAGAATTTCCTACTACTTGATTAATAATGTTGCAAATCTAAGCTCAGATTCAATTTCAGGTACAAAAAAAATGATGCTGACGAATGTTTAGTGGCGCGATGATCCCTTGATAAAGAAACCCAGATGCATAATAAGTAAAGTTGCCACCAATGAGCATAGTTCAAAACTTAAGGATCAACCCAGAATCCTTCGCTTTTTATTAAATCAATGAGTGAGTCGACAGCTTGTGACTGGGGTATATGATGTCTCACAACCATTTGTCCACGATAGAGAGACACTTTGCCAGGACCGGTTCCAACATAACCAAAATCAGCATCAGCCATCTCACCTGGACCATTTACAACACAGCCCATAATTCCAATTTTTAACCCCTTCAGATGACTGGTTCTGTTCCTAATTTGACCAGTTACTTCTTCCAGATCAAATAAAGTTCGACCGCAGGAGGGACAGGCAATGTATTCAGTTCGGGTCATTCTACTTCGGCTGGCCTGCAAAACACCAAAGGCGATATGGTTAATATCAGCGGGAGCAACTTCCTTTGAACGTAACCAGACCCCATCAGCAAGTCCATCGTTTAGAATGCCGCCTATTTCAGCAGAAACTGTGAGCAGAAACGCATCCCTGGATTGGATTTGAATCTTATTCTGTAAAATGACCGGTTGGGATCTGCCCTGATTGATCAATTCTAAAATGAATCTGCGCTCATCCGCCATAGCATTGGAATTCTCTGAAGAAAGGACCCAAACGATACTGGGATCATCTGGTAATTTGTCAACATCAACGGCCGCTCCCACCAGCACAAAATTCATGTTCTCGTGGTACATATCGCTAGATTTGTATGAGCTAATATTGAATAGGGGAAATTTATTGGTAACATCTTGGAAAGTATTCCAAGTGGCTGAATCATAGAGTGCTAGCGTGTTTTCTGAAAGTCGAAAATTGTGTCTTTGCGAACCAAAATACAAGATATCAGCACCCGTATCACCCGATTGCCAGGTTTGGCTTACCAGATCGTGATGATATCCATAAGAAGCGAGGATTGAGTCTGATGTCAATATTTGCTCAGACAGATCACTTACAACTACAGGTACATTATCCCCACCTATGGACAATATCTTATTGCTCTCTCGTCGCCGATATTCGAATAAATTAATGGGTAAACTTGTTAATGCTGGAATGGGCTCATGATCTTGGAGGTCTTTGGTTGTTTTGACCAGGGCTATTGCAACTGGAACTTCAGCCTCAGGTGCTTCCGTCAAAGAAACCCGAATCGTATCTCCCAATCCGTCGTTAAGCAATGATCCGATGCCCAAAGCAGATTTGATCCGTGCATCATCACCATCGCCAGCTTCTGTAACACCTAGATGAAGGGGATAGTTAAATCCTTCATGCTCCATTTGATCCACCAATAACCGATATGCCTGGATCATAATTCGGGTGTTACTTGCTTTCATTGAGATTACCAGGTCATGAAAATCCAGCTCTGCACAAATGCGGACAAACTCCATGGCAGATTCAACCATGCCTTTTGGTGTATCGCCATAGTGGCTGAGAATGCGGTCGGATAGAGAGCCATGATTGGATCCAATTCGCATGGCTGTACCCTCTTCACGACACAGTATTACCAGAGGTGAAAAGCGTTCCCTGATTCGATCAAGTTCTGCCTGATATTCCATCTGATTGTATTCAAGCTCCTGAAATCTTTTACGATCAACATAGTTTCCGGGATTAACACGCACCTTTTCCACCAATTTTGCTGCAGCTTCTGCTGCTTTTGGTACAAAATGGATGTCAGCGATAAGC
This sequence comes from Fidelibacterota bacterium, assembly GCA_013202385.1. Lineage (GTDB taxonomy): Bacteria > Fidelibacterota > UBA8477 > UBA8477 > JABMPR01 > JABMPR01. The sequence goes on along the minus strand of JABMOT010000108.1, from coordinate 2,993 downwards.
GGAACTGAATATCCTCGTTTTAACAGCTCAGCTTTGATAACTCCCAAATTTTGCGCTTCTTTTACACTAGGCGCTGTGATTCGAACATAATCACATCCAGCATCGACGAGACGCATCGTCTGTGCAACAGTCGATTCGGTATCCATTGTGGGCGTATTGGTCATGGACTGGATTCGAATAGGGTGATCACCACCCATGGGGATATTCCCAATGTTTACAATCCGGGTTTTGTAGCGTTGATATCGAGTTAAAAGCTCTAACTCATGTGAAAAGGGGCTATTCATTTATGCAAAAATTCCTAATTAGAATATTTAATTTCTATTCAATCTAAAGACCAAGATGCTTGAAACCAATTGGAATACATTCTTTCCTGATACAAGTCAGTTGTTGAAGTTAATTTTGCAACACTTGTGCCTTGTGCCTTGCTATACTCCCTTTTATTTTCAGCGTTCACATAAGGAGTTCAATTACATAATGGTTCACACAAATATATATAAAACGCGTCGTGAAAAGCTGATCAAGGCACTGGGTAGGGGTGTGGTAATTCTTAAAGGCGCTCCTGAACAAATTCGTACAAATGACACAGAATACCCATATCGGCAGGACTCGGATTTTTTCTATTTAACCGGCTACTCTGATCCAGGCGCTGCCTGCATTATAAATCCCAATGATAGTGATCATCCGTTCACTTTGTTTGTACTACCTCAGGATCCAAAAAAAGAGGTGTGGACAGGATGGCGGCTAAGCTTCGATGAGACAGTTAAGGTGTATGGAGCAGATCAAGCTTTAGATATTGCCTCTTTTGAAACTGAATCACTGGCAGCAATGAAATCAGCCGCTAAAGTTTATTCAAATCTTAACCATGATCGCGATCATCAGCATAAAATGCTCGACCTGGTTGGACAGGTAAGAAAAGAAGTACAGCGCAGCGGGGGAGGTCCAGAAGGTCTCGAGTCAATCGGTTCCATCGTTCATGGCATGCGACTTGTCAAGGATGAACGTGAAATTGAACTTATGCAAAAAGCTGCTGATATATCCGCAGAAGCTCACATTAAAGCGATGAAAGCGTGTCAGCCCGGTATGACTGAGTTTCAAATACAGGCCGTCTTGGAAAGTCATTTTGTTTATGCTGGTGGCTCCGGTCCAGCCTATACTTCCATTGTTGGAGCGGGAGATAATGCCACCGTTTTGCACTACGTGAAAAATCGCGACACAATAGCTGATGGTGACCTGTTGCTTGTAGATGCGGCAGCTGAATTTGAAATGTACGCCTCTGATATCACCAGGACTTTTCCTGCCAACGGAAATTTCTCTGATGCCCAAAAAGCAATCTATGGTGTCGTATTGAAGGCTCAGAAGGCTGTTGTCGAAGCTTCTAAACCAGGTGTCTCATTTCAAGAACTCCACGATTTGGATTTGAGATTATTAGTGGAAGGAATGCTAGAGATTGGGTTGCTCACAGGTACAGCGGATGAAGTCATTAAAAATGAAACATATACAGACTATTTCATGCATAAAACCGGCCATTGGTTGGGTCTTGATGTTCATGATATGGGAAAATATATGGTAGATGGTGATTCCATTATTCTTGAACCGGGAATGGTTTTTACAGTCGAACCAGGCATTTACGTAAATTCAAAATCTAAGGCTCCAGAAAAATATCGTGGCATTGGAATTAGAATTGAAGATGACATATTAATTACTGCAACTGGGAACAAGAACATGACAGCTGCAGTACCAAAAGAGATCATGGAAATAGAAGCACTAATGGCGAGAGTTTAATTGCAGGAAACAAAATGAAATTATTTATCAAAAGAAGCAGTTTATTGTTTTTACTTGTAATTCTGGCAATCTTTGCATGCAAAAGTGAAGCAGAAAATTCAAAATATAACCCTAATGAATTCACATTACTGATTGCAGCGAGTAATGACGGAGAAGTTGGTCCCTGCGGCTGAAAGTCTAATCCACTTGGCGGTCTCGCCAGGAAGCATACCATTTTAAAGGGACTTGTTGATAAGCAAGCCACCTATTTCATTGATGCCGGGGATGCATTCTTTAAAAATCCCTATGTTGTTGACTCAAAACGCGAAGAGTTGACGGGTGCAGCCTCTGCAATCCTGAAAGCTTATAATGAAATGGGTTGCAGAGTGTTGAATGTTGGAGGGCATGATCTTGCTGCTGGATCTGATTTCGTTCTAGGTCTGAGCAGAGAGGCGAATTTTCCCTTTATTTCGGCAAATATTCTTGGAGCTGAATCGAAGCAAACTCTGTTTCCTCCAAGTGCAATCATCGAAACGCATGACCGAAAGCTTGGTTTTGTAGGGGTTTCAACGGGTGATAAAAGATTAAAGGATTTTGAATTCACTGATCCTGTTGAAGCTGCCAATCGGGCTATCTCAGAAATCAAAGACAAGGTCGATCTTATATTTTTAATGGCCAATGTTGATGATACTACAGAAAAGTTGCTGGCCAAGGAAGTTAAGGATATCGATTTCTTGATCCGTTCTAATACTGGATCTCTCCAACGTAACCCTACAGAACTAGATGATGTCGTGATCATCAGGATTGGAAAACAAGGGAAATACGCAGGTGTATTGCATGTTAGAAGTGTGGATAAAGTTAGCAAATTAAAAAATGTAAGTTCTCAATATACGCGTATTAATTTTTCAGATAATCGCCTGGCTGCAATGGCGAAAGAGCTGGATGAGGGAGTAACACTGGAAGCATACTACGCCGATGATGAAAAGCGTCTACAATTAATCAGTAGATTACGGGCAGAGCGCCAAACCAATGTCGACCTGATCAAAACATTGAAAAATAGCTACTATTTGGAAGCGATCCCCTTGAATGAAAAAGTGGAAGATACTCCTGAAGTCGCTGCCATCGTGGCAGATTACATGCCCAAAGCGGTTGTACCAAAAGTCAGACATTAAAAACCAAAGCACTATTAGATAAAAAAAGAGGCTGTCTCAGAACCTGAGGCGGCCTCTTTT
>JABMOT010000107.1 GCA_013202385.1 Fidelibacterota bacterium | reverse complement strand
TGGTGTCCCTGTTTCGGATGGCTATGACGGTAGCTCTATCGTCGAGGTCGATAAAAATGCGATCCAGGAATTACAATTGGTTTCTGGAACCTTCAATGCTGAGTACGGTCAGGCAATGAGTGGGATCATCAATGTGGTCACGCGCACAGGTGGCGAAAAACTTGGTGCCACCATTGACGCATCCTCGGGTGGGTGGTGGTCAACAACGGACGATAAATTTGAAGGCATGGACAAATATGATCCATCAGATACGAAGAATCTCTCGGTGTCCATAGGGGGCCCCCTTTTTCTGAAAAAATTACGCTTCTACTTTTCGGGCAGGCGCTATAGCAGCGATGGCTACCTTAGAGGGAAGCGGATCGTCAATCCAAAACCTATCAGTATTATTAACCCAATAGATGGCACTGAGAACCTCTTTATTAATTTTGGCGATAGTTCCACAGTTCTCATGCATCCTCAAGTTAAGTATTCACTCAATGGGAAGCTTTCCTATATGCTGACTCATTCCATCAATATCCATATGAATTATTTGCTCTCAAACCGAGAATATCAGGACTACGACCATTTCTATCGCTGGAATCCTGACGGAAATCTGCATCGCTTTGATCGGGGTCAGAGTGTGTCGCTGACCCTGAACCATTCCCTGTCACCACATACCTACTATTCAATTAAGGCAGGGAATTCCATCAGCAACTATCGACATTATGCTTATGAAGATCCCTTGGATACAAACTACACGAATCCAGAATTTTTAAATATGCCAGCCTATACTTTTGCTCTCGCAGGTATTAACGCATCCCATTTTGAGCGAAATACAGTAACCAATCTGGTAAAGTTTGACTTTACCAGCCAGGTCAGCAATGAACATTTGGTTCAATTTGGATTGGAGTATCGATCGCATACGCTGGATCGGGAAGATTATTCCATCGTTGCCAAAGTAGATAGCAACAATATCCAGTTGGTACCTTTCGAGCCGGACACACTATCCATCGCCACACCATCCCACAGTTATTATCACGAAAAGCCTGAAGAATTCTCCGCCTATATCCAGGATAAATTGGAGTACGATGACTTTGTGATTAATATTGGGGTACGGTGGGACTGGTTTCATTCTCATGGAGTTTTGCCGGCAGACCCAGCGGATCCAGCAATTTTCAGTCCCTTGAGTCCAGCACATGCCGATATGAGTATGGAAGAGCGCGAAGCGATTTGGTATACCAAAGTCGGCTCCAAGAGCTCTATCTCTCCTCGTTTGGGTTTGGCTTTTCCGATTACTGATAAGGGAGTGATTCATTTTTCTTATGGGCACTTTTTTCAAATACCCTCATTTGAATATTTATACGCAGATCGCGGGTATAAAGTTACCACATCAGATGGCATTTTTGGTCCCTTTGGGAATCCAGATCTAAATCCGAAGCAAACCATTAAATATGAATTGGGTTTGCAGCAGCAACTGGGTGAGGATTTAAATGTCGATATCGTCATGTTTTATCAGGACATTCGTGACTGGGTAAGCACTGGAGTAGTCCAGGCAACCTACTTACCGGGTGTGAGCTATGTGCATTTTGCCAATAAAGATTATGCCAATAGTCGGGGAGTTACCCTTTCAGTCGATCAACTGATTGGCAGCTCTGGTCATTTAAATCTCGAATATACTTATCAAATTGCTGAAGGATCAAATTCCAGTGAGGATGCGGAATTTTTGGCTGCTCAGGGGAATTCAGAGCCGACCCGTGAGATGACACCCCTGGATTGGGATCAGCGCCACACCTTGAATGGTACCTTTACAACAGAGCTTTTGGGAAATCGAGTGACCTTACTCGGTCGCTTTGGCTCTGGCTATCCCTACACACCTTCTTACGGTGTTTCATCACGCACTGGCCTGACCGCCAACACAGGACTTGCTGCCAATAGTCGTCGCAAACCCAGTACATTTGAGCTGGATATGAAGGCGAGTAGAAAACTCAAACTGGCAGGTAGAGACCTGGGATTTACCTTAAATGTAAACAACCTATTAGACACACGTAATGCCACGTCAGTTCATACAGATACTGGACGACCTGATTATTCGGGACGTTTGCAGGCCATTCTTGATAACGCCTATGGACTCAACACCGTCGGAGAATATATAGAATATCCCCAATGGTATTCATCTCCACGTGAGATTTTGCTGGGCATTAATTATTCGTTTTAGAATGGATGGGATATGAAGATCAAGATGATGAAGATAAACGGATATAGTATGAAACGATGGATTACTGGAATACTGTTAATGGGTCTGGTAAGCATTATCGCCGCGCAAGATGTAAATCATGTGCCTTCTGATCATCGTGGGGATCCAAAATACAGGCGTAAAACAGAGATTGACGGTAACCAAATACGTGCCTCCATTTTCAATTACGGTTTTTCAGGTCGAACCGGTGGTAGCCAGCCAACTCATATACCGTATGAATGGCCCAAAAACACCAAGCAACATTATATCGCACTTACAGGCGTATTTTATGGTGCTCAGGTTTTAAATGAAGCTGGATTTCCGCTGAAAATAATGATGACACCAAATTATCGTACAGACCCCCAATCAGGAGATAGCTGGAATCTGGAACCTGTTCCTGGGTATTTAAATGAGAATTCAACGCTTATTGCCAAAAGTACCGAACCTAGTTCGTGGCCAACCACCTGGCCTGATCGTCTCGATGATGTGGCTGCTCCGGGATGGCCGGGAAGTTGGAACGGCTATTTCGGTCGGGATCAATTTAATGCCGATCAGGAAATTTATTATGAATGCTCTGACAACCTCTATAATCGTCACAATTATTTTCCTGACACAACGGATTATTCGCGTCGCGGTTTAGGTCTGTTGACCAAAGTGAGAGTCCTGGCCTGGAGTCAAATTCTTATAAATGATGTTCTGTTTCACCTCCATACTATTACCAATGATGGCACAAAGGATCTAGATAAAGCTGCTTTTTCGCTTTGGCTTGCTGATCTGGTCGGTGGCGATGGGGATTCTGACGATGATCATCCCTCCTTTGACTTGCTCAATAATGTTGCCTGGAGTATGGATGGAGATGGGGTCGGGAATGTTAACTTTGGTTCAACCCCAGTCGGTGTCGTTGCAACGGCCTTTCTGGAAACTCCTGGCAATGGCATCGATGGCATCGACAATGACGGTGATGCAGATGATCATCCAGAACTCTTGGCCGAATTTGCTAATCTCGATAGTTTGTTACCTCTATTTACAGCGCTTGATTTTATACCGACCGTCCTGGCTGGTGGTGAAAAGCTGGTCACAATTGATGCGGAATACAGTCGACATATCTTCATCTTTCCTGGTGTTGATACGACGGTTATAAGTAATGGCCTTTCGTGGAATTTATCAGTAGGTGACACCTTAAGCGAAAACCCTGACAATCTGATAGACGATGATTTGGATGGCTTAATCGATGAGACACCGGGTTTACATCTGGATCGCTTGACTATTGATGGTCTCATTCCAGTACGTTATATCAATTATCTCTACTTTAACGCAGGGGAAACCATTCTCAGGGGCTTGATCGTACCAGGAGCAGATGTTGTTCCATCCCAAACCACTATTGCTCCCATGATTGATGAAACCCGGGCCGATGGAATTGACAACGACAGAGATTGGACTGCCTTTTCAGACGATGTTGGTATCGACGGTTTGGGAGATTCAGGTGATGAGGGTGAGGGTGACGGTCTGGCTAGTAGTGGTCATGGAACCGGTCTTCCCGGAGAGCCAAATATCGATATTACAGACGTATCTGAATCAGATCAGATTGGTTTGACGGCTGCCGCCTATATGGCCAGTAGCGAGGCCATCCAAAATTTAGCTGATTCAGACATGTGGCGACGCTTTATGACGCCAGGTGTATTCTTTGACCCATCAATTGAATTAGAGGGCGATTATAATCTGCATGTGACCAGTGGCTATTTTCCGCTGGCAATCGGACAAACTGAAGCTATCAGTATGGCCATAAATATGGGCGTGGATCAGGCAGATGCTTTGCGCAACAAGGAAGTCGCCCAAAAGACTTACGATCTGGACTATAAGTTTGCCACTGCACCGAGACCACCCACCTTGTCAGCGGCAATAGGTGATGAAAGTGTCATGCTTTACTGGGATGAGACTTCGGAAGGTACCTTTGATCGGTATATGGCTGATCTGGGCTCAGAAGGTTATGATTTTCAAGGTTACCGGATCTATCGATCCACAGATCCTGCGTTTGAGGATGTGTTTATCATCACCGATTCAGATGGTGTTCCTACTTTTTATAAGCCGATTGCACAATATGACAAGATTGACGGTATCAAGGGATTGCAAGAACTCGATATTAACGGTATCAAGTTTGATTTGGGGGATGATACAGGACTGGTTCACAAATATCTTGATGAGGAAGTTCAGAACGGGCTGACCTATTATTATGCAGTTACTGCCTATGATGCTGGAGATGTGGCCCTGGGTGTGGCTCCCAGTGAATGTCCCATCTATATTCAGGTTGATTTTGATGGATCTATTATTACCGGTGTTAATACCATCGTCGCTACGCCATCAGCCAAACCAAACGGATATCAGGCTCCTGAAGTAGACCTGGTCCATATCAGTGGATCCAGCTCCAGCAATATCAGAGTAAACATAATAGATCCACTCCTGGTCCCAGATGATAATCTCTATCGAATTACCTTTGAAGACACTCTGCTTCCAGCAGATAATCCGAATGATGACACTCTGACCACAAGGAACTTCACTTGGGAGAATATCACCGATTTGAACGCCCCAGATACCCTTATTGGTCACTCCGAACGCTTTGGAGATGATGACGAAAATATCATTATTGACGGGATGCGTCTTGAATTTCATGTAGAGCCGCTTATTACAATAAACAAAGAACTGTCGGGTTGGAATGATAGTACGATTTACAAGCCAGCGCTTAACGTTTATGTAGACGTGAATGGACGAGGCTCAATAAAACCAAATGATTACCGGTTAAATTTCGGTTCTGTAGGCATTGACACCTCAACAAGATTCGAAAAACGGAGAGTATTTGGCGTTACAGTCCTGCCTGCAATTCCGGTTAATTTTACAATATACAATTTGACTGAGGATAGAAGACAGGTCTTCGCCTTTCAGGATCTGGTCAGTTCTAATTCTGGTGGTGGGCAGGACAGCATGTTTAACTGTATTTTCCAGGATGAGAGCGATGTCATAATTCTTCTGGATGAGGTAGTGGATACTCTGGGTACAGTAACTGGATATCTACCCACATGGAAACTGACAATGGATTACACAGACATCGATACAATCCTGAGAAATCCAGAAGCAGGTGATGAGCTCACACTGATAATTCGGAAACCCTTTTTAGCTGATGATGTGTATGAGTTCAAAAGCTTCGCTGCCTATCTGGATAAAGAGCAAGTGAAGGAAGATATCAAGGGAGTAACGGTTGTACCAAATCCTTATGTGGCTGCCGCCAGTTGGGAACCACACAATCCCTTCAGCTCAGGACGAGGCCCCCGAGTTATTCGATTTAACCATATCCCTAAGGATTGCGAAATCAGCATTTTTAGCATCAATGGCGAATTGATCGATCAATTTGAAGTACACAATAATATGGATCAGGGCAGCGCAGCCTGGGATTTGCTATCAAGGGATAATTTGTCCATCGCTTATGGGCTGTATCTGTTCTATGTGGAAGACCTCGATACCGGTGCTACTCAGACCGGGAAATTTGCAGTGATCAAATAGAGGAATATTGAAAATGACAACACGTACTCCAATTAGAACTCTTTTGACACTCATGCTTTTGTCCGGATTAATTATGGGTCAAACCGTTTCCAAAGTTGGGACCAGCGCGGCCAATTTTTTAAAAATCCCAGTTGATGCCATTGGGACCTCAAGAGGGTTGGCAGTTGTGACAGGTTTCAATGATCCATCGACGATGTATTATAATCCTTCGACCCTGGCCCTCATCGGCGAGTCATCAGCCCACTTCAGTTATGTTGATTGGTATGAGGGTATTTCGTTAAATCATACCGCCATTGCGCTGCCCGTAGGATCTATGGGAGTCTTTGGGGTTAACATGCTTAGCATGTCTTCAGGTAAGATGGAAATTACCACCGAGCGGGACCAGGACGGGACCGGTGACTTTTTTGAAGTGGGCGCGCTTCAGATTGGCCTCGCATTTGCTCGCAGTCTCACCGATCATTTTATGATTGGTGGAAACGCTAAAATTTTAAGAGAAACAATCATGAATTCCCATGCTCAAGGTTTTGCGCTTGATGTGGGAGGTCGCTATGTAACGCCCTGGCCTGGATTGGTTCTGGGATTCGCTATCAGGAATTTTGGAACAAAGATGCAAATGACCGGTGATGATTTGCTCACCACCAATGATCCAGACCCCTTAAACAGCGGAAACAATGACGTCATCAATGCCTATTATGCAACCGATCGATTTGATATTCCTTTGCGGATGGTGATTGGGACAAACTGGCAAATGCTAAATACGCGCTTCTTGAACGTGTCGCTTGAGGCAGATGGGGTTTTCCCCAGCGACAATCATGCCTGGATGAATGTGGGGATTGATGCCGGGTTGGCAAACAACATACTTTCCCTGAGAGCGGGAGCTAGTCAATTATTACTGGATGAAAGTGAGCCGCAACTCTCTCTGGGGGGAGGATTATCCTATCGAATCATGGGTGGGGTTGTGATGCAGCTCAATTATGCAATTCAGAGCCATGAGTATTTTAACTACAATGAACATTTTTCAATTTCTCTACGCTATTAAACAACCAAAAGGAGGTAACATGCGTAAAACTGTAACCATAGCAATGACGATGCTGCTGTTAGCGAGCTTCGGAATGGCTACAAATGTGACATTCAGCGTGAATATGGCACATCAAACCGCCAGTGGGAATTTCGTTCCTGCCAGCGATTATGTTGATATTGCCGGCACCATGAATGATTGGAATCCCGCAACGGGTGAATGGCAGTTGGCAGAGAGTACCGTGGATACGGATATCTGGACCGCCACCTATGCTATTGACCCAGGTGATTATAATTTCAAATTCAGAATCAACAGCTCCTGGGCTGATGGCATGAATGACATCAGCGATCGTCCTCTGACAGTTGGTGATACGGATTTCGAATATTTTGCATATTTCGGACCCGTCACCAACTATCCAGTTGTTCATTTCATGGTTGACTTAACAGATAAGTTCAATCAGGGCACTTTTAATCCAGCCACTGATGGTGTTAACATCGCAGGTTCTTTTAACGGTTGGGATGGTTCTGGCTATGATTTAAGCCCCACTGCAGCAAATGATCTCATCTGGGAGATTTATGTTGATCAGGATGCTCTATTCACAGTCGATGCGACGATTAACTTCAAATTTCGTGTCAATCAGAACTGGGATAACGCCGAGAGTATAAGCGATAGAACCCATACAATAGTGGAGGGCTATCAATCCTATTCCGCTTTCTGGAACGACTATGACTATAATCTGGCAATCACTTTTGAAGTCAATATGAATGCCCAGATCGATGGCGGTTCTTTTAACCCTGAAACCCAGTATGTGGATCTTGCCGGTAATTTTAATGGCTGGGGCGCCAATACTACAGATTTCTGGCACCTCTCAGACGAAGACGGCGATGGTATATGGTCAATCACTGTTGCTGATAGTTTCACCGTAGGGCAGTCTCTGTTTTTCAAGTTTAGAAAAGATAGTGATTGGGGTACATCAGAGACCATCAGTGATCGACCTTACGTTGTAGTCGCTGGGGCACAAACCTACACTGCCTGGTGGGATAATTTCGATCCAAACTTTGAGGGTGCACCAGTAACCTTTAAAGTCAATATGAACGCTCAGATTGATGCATCAACATTTGTTGTTGGAACGGATAATGTTCTTATGGAAAGTCTTTTGGGTGCCATCCCAATGTCCGATGATAATACAGATGGTATTTATGAGCTGACTGCTGATCTACCCGTAGGATTGACCTTTTACCATTATTCCATCAATGGCGATAATGACGAAAGTCTGCCCTTCGACCGCTCAGTTACTGTTGCGGCTGCCAATCAGGCTGTCATTCTTGACGTCGTGTGGTTTAGTAATGTAGAAATCGTAAGCCATGGCGCTGGTGATATTACCTTTATAGTTGATATGACCGTGCTGGAGGATCTGGGATTCTATAACCGTGCCTTAGGTGACAGTCTTGAGCTACGTGGCGGTGTAAATGGCTGGGGAAGTGATCCAGATAGATCCAAAATAGATATGATCAGAGATGAAGGCAGCGAAATATATTTTCTAACCGTGCCTTATGAAGGCGATGCTGGCGATATTTTCAGCTACAAATTCTTCTTGAATCTGCATCAAATTGCAGGTGGAGATACTGCAGCACATGCTGGAGTCGATTTCTACGAATATGAACTACCTGCTGGTGTGGGTGGTGGTGATCGTTTCTTTGTCTGGAGCGGTATGGATGCTGACACAGTCTTACCTGTTCAAACTTTCCAGGATTATGTGACTGAAGGTGTGATTCCTGAAGGTGAATCTGTAACAGCGACATTATACATGAATATGACCAGAGCCATGGCTTTGGAAGACGATGCTTTTGATCCCGCTACTGATGACCTGTATTTCATGTGGCAGGATGGCTGGGGAGCTGATCTTCAAGGTGTTTCTGTTGGAACCGTTCCAACTGATACAGCAAGTTACACTTATGTTCCAGCTCCTGAAGTTGGTGCAAACGTCTGGAAACTCAATCTGACTGTCAATGGTCCTGCACCTCATGCCATCATGTACACAACCAGCTATAAGAAGGTAGATGGTACTGTAGTAAGTGAATTGGGTAGTGGTTTTGGTTTTGGTCGATACCGGACACAGTGGTTAAAACCAAGCACCGTTGGTGGCACACTTGCTCCGTTCCAGGCTCTTGCACCTGTAATGTTTAGCAATGCCGGGACGCCGCTCGAAGTTGAGCTGGAACCTTACGCCAACGGATTGACCTTTATTCCAGTTTCTGTGGATGAACCCGTTAACGTGCCTACAGGTTTTCTGCTTTCACAGAACTTCCCCAATCCCTTCAACCCAACCACTACCATTAACTATGTGATCCCACAGTCTGTCAATGTGAATTTGACGGTTTTTGACATCACTGGGCGTGAAGTGGTTCGTCTAATCGATAACCAGAGACATTCTGCTGGTCGTTATGACATGATGTGGAATGGCTTGAATGCCTCAGGCGAAAAAGCTGCCAGTGGCTTGTATTTCTACAAAATCATTGCAGGTGATTTTCAGCAAACTCACAAAATGATGCTGCTGAAATAACACCCGTTGCTTTGATGTTCTTCACAGGGTGGAGAGTTGTTTTCTCCACCCTGTTTTTTTAAAAGAATCATTTTTCTATTTTCCATGGCTTTTTATAAACAGATTATTCGAAATTAATGAGATACTATTTATGAGTCGCTGGTCTCAAAGATTCAGTTTCGCAATATTTGCATTTTTAGTTAGCATCCAATCCTGTTGGATGGCTCCTGATCCCATATTTGATGTAGCCCTTCGGACTGATGATTTTTCAGTTCCCGACGCGGCGAAAAGTCAGGACTTTACAACCTTTAATAATTTTGTTAGTTCGGTATACCAGGTCTCAGGTGCAGCAAAACAAGCTTTGGTAGACTCCTTCATGCACTGGGCTGATGCAACAACTGGGATCCCGTACCTTGAAGATTCAATGGCTTATTTTCTTTATATAAATGGCTCTAATCCACAAGTTGCCGTTGCCGGAGATTTTTGTGACTGGGATCCTTCCACTCAAAACTTGACCCATCTCAATGGGACAAACCTGTATTACCGAGGATATCAATTCGAAGCGGATGCCCGCCTCGATTACAAGCTGGTGGTCAATGGAAACTGGATTCTTGACCCTCTCAACCCGAACACTTGTGGCGGTGGATTTGGTCCCAATAGTGAGTTGTCTATGCGTGCATATATTCAGCCGCCAGAAATTGAAGCGTACACGATTCCCCGGGGGAATCTGTTTTCAACAACTTTTAGCGATACAACCCAAAATAGAACTCGCGCGCTGAAAATATATACACCCCCTGGCTATAGTGAGGGCGATCAGAGTTATCGCAGCATCTATTTTCTCGATGGCAGCGAGTATGTGACTCTTGGCTATGCAGGCAATGTCCTAGATTTCATGATTGATCAGCAAATAATCCCCCCTGTTATTGCGATCTTTACGGATCCTACTAATCGGAATTCAGAATACGGCTATGACTATGATTTTGTGGAAATGTTTGTACATGAACTTGTCCCCTGGATAGATAGCCAATATCGAACATTTCCAGAACCTGACAAACGCGCAATCGTCGGTGTGAGCCTCGGTGGACTGACTTCCCTTTTATTTACCTTCCAGCATCCTGAAGTGTTTGGAAATTGTGCTGCTTATTCATCTGCCATTTGGATGGGGGATTTGATTGAGCAATACCAGAATGCTCAGGTTCAACCCGTAAAGATCTATATGGATGCGGGAACTTACGAAGCGTCAATTTTTAATAGTTCCTCGACTTTATTACAGATTTTGGAGAATAATAATTGGGATTATCGATGGAGGGTGTGGCATGAGGGACATTCCTGGGGTGCCTGGCGGGCACATCTGGATGAATCCCTGACCTATTTTTGGCCGCTTTCCTCTAGTGGGATAGACGATGGGTATTAGTTTAAGCGTGTGTTTAAGGGCTGTTTTAGATTGGCCAACCTTAGACTGCAACTTCTACCCGGCAGGCAGCATAACACCGGCAACAATGCGCTGTAGGCGGTCTAAAAGTCCTAATGACCAGATGAATGAACAAAACGTGAGGTTCTCGTTGAAAGGCTGGGTCAAGAGATAATATGATCAGAGGGATAATACTCTATAAAATTTCTCCGTTTCTGAGAAGCAGGATCTTATTAACTCTTTTACTGTTCCTCTTCTTGATGCTCGGCAGCGCTTTGAGTGCTGAAAAAACAACGCTTCATCTCTGGCATCCCATGCCAGCTCCCAGTCGAGCCGTTTTAACGGAGTTGGTTGCTGAATATGAAAAACTCAATCCCGATATCAGTGTCCATTTATTATATAAGGAAAACGAAGAAGTTCGGATGGCTTATATGTCAGCCACTGGATTTACTGAAGGCGGGCCTGATCTGCTATATGGTCCCAGTGATTTCACCGGTGCCCTGGTCGAGATGGGTATTATCAAACCCCTGGAGAACTTATTCACTGAGGCAGAACTGGCTGATTTTGATCCCAAGGGACTCACCTGGTACCAGGGTCATTTGTATCAAATTGGGGATGAACTGGGGAATCACCTGGCCCTGGTGTATAACAAGCGCCTCTTTGCTGAAGTGGGTCTGGATCGACCACCAGAAACCCTCCAAGAACTCATCGAGTTTGGCAAAAAGCTCACTCTGGATAAAAATGGCGATGGAATCATTGATCAATATGGCCTGGTATGGAATTTTACAGAACCCTTCTTCTTTATGCCCTTTTATGCTTCCTATGGCGGCTGGGTCATGGATGCGGATCAAAATCCAACCTTGAATAACGAAGCTGCTGTGAAAGCTTTCAAATTTGTTACCGACATGCGTGACGTTCATGGCATTATCCCCATCGAATGTGATTATGATATTGCTGATTCAAAATTTAATACCGGTACTGCCGCTATGTTGATCAACGGTGCCTGGTCCTGGGCAAAATACATGGAATCGCCTGATGTTGATTTTGGTTTGGCTGTCCTGCCCATCAATGCTGAAACTGGACTCTACCCAGCGCCCATGGTCGCCACAAAGGGCTACTATTTAAATCCTTATCTGGAGGGGGATCGGCAGGACAAGGTCGTTGCCCTGATGAAATTTCTAACTGGACCAGAAGCCCAATTCAAATACGCCAGTCGTCTGGCAACAATTCCAACCCGGCTTGAGGTGCGAAATCGTCCAGAGATCGCTAACGATCCCATTATCCGAACTTCCATGGAACAGGTGAGTCATGGAAAAGCCATGCCAATTTCACCCCAGATGAGAGCTATTTGGGACGCTATGCGTCCTGCTTATCAAAATGTCCTTGGTGGAAGCATGACACCTGAAGCAGGCGCTGCCTACCAGCAAGAACTTGCCGAACAGAAGGTAGCCGAACTTTTTGAGGGACAGGACGTGGATCCTGATGCTGTGAATATCACGGCCATTATTGTCTATCTGGCAGGCCTCTTACTGGTAATCTGGGCTCTGTACAAATTGTTTATCGCCTTTTTGCTACCACTAATACGAGGCATTCCGGGTGTTCAAGTCAAGGAATCACGTTTCGGTGTGCTTATGGTCGCTCCGGCTGCTTTATTCATCTTTGGTGTGGTTGTATATCCATTTTTCTATAATCTGATTATCTCGTTCTCGAACATGGGTCTGACCACTGTGAATGACTGGCAGATTATTGGTCTTGCGCAGTACGGAAAAGTGCTAACCGATTCTCAATTCTATCACTTCTTTTTGAAAACCATCATCTGGACTGTGGTGAATGTCGTGCTCCATGTTGTGTTTGGCGTCATGCTGGCCCTGTTGTTAAATCGACCACTGCCTGGAAAAGGATTAATTCGTGTATTGTTAATATTGCCCTGGGCGGTCCCCAGTTATATCACAGCATTGACATGGAGGGGTATGTTCAATATTGATTATGGCGCTGTGAATATCATCCTCAGGAATTTGTTTGGCATGGAGCCCATTTCATGGCTCATTGATCCAACCAACGCCTTTATTGCAACCATCATTACCAATGTGTGGCTGGGCATTCCCTTTATGATGATTATTGCTCTGGGAGGACTTCAGTCCATTCCGCAAGAGCTCTACGAGGCTGCTTCAATCGATGGGGCCACGGCCTGGCAACAATTCAAAAAAATCACGTTGCCATTATTAAAACCAGTCATGGTACCGGCAATCACATTGGGTATTGTCTGGACCTTTAACAATATCAATGTGGTCTGGTTAGTCTCAAATGGCGGACAACCTGGAGACCAGACCCATATTCTGGTGAGCTTTGTTTATCGTGCAGCCTTCAACCTTTATCGGTATGGATATGCAGCCGCCTTCAGTTTTATGATCTTTCTGATGCTGGCCATTTTCTCGGTAAAATTCATGCAAAAAAACAAAGTTACCGAAACAGCGTATTGATGACTGAAAAAATGAAACTTGAAATTGGATATCAGCGACCAAAAGTAAGTGATGGGTCAATGTCTAATTCTAGCTCTCGCAGAGAACGCAGGGACGCTGCGTATTTGCAATCACGACCTTATCAACAGCAGTTTCAAGCTGGAGCCAACGGAGTGTGGCAATCAGGTTTCGATGTTTGCTCACCAACGCTAAATAATTCTTTGCAGCTCGGTAATATCCACCAGGAGAGAGTTGAAAGATGAAACCCCAAGCTAGCAAGACAAAAAGGTATATCAGGAACTCAACTTGTTGTCATGTGAATCTTCAGGTCTCGTATTGTTATGACCAAAAAAACGCTCTGGGACGTTGCGATTTCTGCGAGAGAGAAAAATAGGTAATTGAGGATGAAAAAGACGACACCTCTCCAGTATATAATGATATATAGCGCACTTCTGTTGGCGGTAGCATGGTCCATCTATCCTATTTTGCGAGTTATTACAATTTCCATTCGTCCCGGCAATAATCTTTTAACGCAGAGTCTGGCCATTATTCCTGCGGATTGGTCTTTTGAAAATTATATCAAGTTGTTTAGCGATCATCCTTTTGGCACCTGGATCTGGAACTCCATCCTGGTGACAGTCACCGTGGTTATAACTGGGGTAACGCTTGCCTCAACTGCTGGTTATGCACTTTCGCGCTTCCGTTTTCCAGGCAGGGAAGCCAGTCTGCTCAGTCTCCTGGTCACCCAGATGTTTCCGGCAACCATGCTCTTACTCCCTCTGTTTATCATGCTATCCAGCCTGCATTTGATTAATACGTATCTGGGTCTGATTGTGATCTACTCATCCACTGCGCTGCCCTTTTGTGTCTGGCAGATGAAGGGCTATTACGATACCATCCCATATTCCCTTGAAGAGGCCGCAAGAATCGACGGTGCCAGCCGCTTTATGGCATTTTACAAAATCATTTTACCCCTGGCATCACCAGCCCTGGTCATTACGGCTTTATTCTCCTTTATGTCCGCCTGGACAGAATATATTGTCGCAGCACAAGTGTTGTGGTATAAGGAAATGTTCACCCTACCCATCGGATTGAAATCTTTTCAGGCAAACATGACCACTGAATGGGGATTGTACGCGGCCGGAGCAATGATTGTGTCCATACCCGCAATTGCACTATTTCTCTTTTTAACAAAATATCTGATCGGTGGTTTGACTCTCGGTTCTGTCAAAGGTTAGTGACTCCCATTTATAGGAAATGATATGCGATACATCCAATGCACCCTACTGAGTTTATGCTTTCTCCTTTTCCTCAATTCTTGCGAACCCATTACAAGCGAGAAACACTATCTAGAATCCACCTGGAAGTTGGCTTATGATCCTGATCGGGTAGGTCTTAGGGAAGGATGGTTCGATAATGATCATGATCGATCCAACTGGGAGCAAACCGAAGTTCCAGGTCATTGGTCCGATGAGGCATATGATGGCTTTGCCTGGTATGCTACTGAAATTCAGGCTAAAAATATCCCATCTGGCTATAATCTTGCACTGGTTTTTGAATCCATTGATGACAATGCGGTCATCTGGTTGGATGGACGCCTTTTTGGCAAACAAATGGGCTATAACATTAAATTTTATCTGGATATTGGAGATAAATTAAGCGATGGAAAGGGTCACCAGCTCGTGCTAAGAATTGAAGACACCGGAGGTCCAGGAGGGATTGATCAACCAGTCTATCTACAGCCGTATCTCAATGAAATTGATTTATTGAGAAATGAAGCCAGCAAACAAAAAGCACCAAAGTCTCCTGACTGGGTGCAAAATGCTAATATTTATGAGATTTTTGTTCGCTCACATAGCAAGGATAGAAATTTTAAAGGAGTAGAGCAAGATCTGGATCGTATAAAAGCTCTTGGTATAGATCTGATCTGGCTCATGCCGATTCATCCCATTGGAGTCAAGAATCACAAAGCTACTGTGGGTTCACCCTATGCCGTCCAGAATTATTATGAAGTGAACCCCAGGTTTGGTAGCCTAGACGATTTCAAGTCTCTCGTTACTGCGGTTCATGCTCGGGGCATGCATATCATCCTCGATATGGTATTGAATCACACAGCCTGGGACAATCCCTTGATTGTAGAACATCCTGAGTGGTACACACAAAATGAAGCCGGTGATATCGTGGCTCCAAACGATGACTGGTGGGATACGGCAGACTTAAATTATGAATCGCCAGAGTTGAGAGCATGGATGCTTGAAATGCTGGTCTGGTGGCAAAAAGAGACCAACATTGACGGTTTTCGACTCGATGTGGCTGAATTGGTACCAAACGACTTTTGGACAAGCGCCAAAGCAACCTGTCAGACCATAAATCCAGACGTTTTCTTTTTAGCAGAAGGTGCTGTTCCCGATCTCCATTTAAATGGACACGATATGACCTACTCCTGGAATATGTGGAGCGGAATCACTCAAC
>JABMOT010000106.1 GCA_013202385.1 Fidelibacterota bacterium | reverse complement strand
GTTTTGGTCTCTCTGAAAAAACGAAAATTGACGCCCTTGCGCCTTATTCTGATATCATGGTGGTGGGAAGTGCTCTGATTAAGGAATATGCTGACAAGTCCCTGGAAGATGCTTTGAAATCCGTTAAGGAGTTCATGCACGAATTGATCTAGGCTGGGATCAGAATCCCAGCCTAGAAAGTCCTCCAATCCTGGCCTGAAGAAAGCTCAGAATGACATCTGTCCGAAGCGCCTATTTCGAAATAGTTTTTCCTTATTCCTTCACCCTCAATGGTTAATTTCGTAGCCATGAGTCTTTTTAACACTGCCGAAAATCCAAGCACCTTACCGCCCCTGGCCGAGCGTATGCGACCCAATTCACTTGAGGCATTTTTAGGGCAACAACATCTGGTAGCGGAAAACCGTCTCCTGGCAAAAGCCCTCAAAGCCGAGAGGCTTTTTTCCATCATTCTATGGGGTCCACCTGGGTGCGGTAAAACAACGCTGGCAAAAATTATTGCAGGACAGAGCAAATCGTATTTTTATGAACTTTCAGCCGTTTCGGCAGGTGTGAAGGATGTCCGCGAAGCGATGGCCAAAGCCAAAGCCAATCGGGAGCTGGGTAAACCCAGCATTCTGTTTATTGATGAAATTCATCGCTTTAATAAAGCCCAACAAGATGCTTTACTTCAGGCGGTGGAAAATGGAATCATTACCCTTATTGGTGCCACCACTGAAAATCCCAGTTTTGAAGTGATTTCACCGCTTCTGAGTCGTTGCCAGGTCCTTAAGCTGCAACCCCACAATAAAGCAGACCTGGAACAGATTCTTAAACATGCCCTAAAGGAAGATCTTTTCCTCAGTACCCAGAAAATAAAATTTAAATCAGACGCCCTTGACTTCCTACTTGAGTCAGTTTCTGGCGATGCCCGTCGTCTTCTTAACGCTCTGGAAATTAGCGCCTCTGTGGCAACACCCGATCGTGATAAAAAGCAGGTTATCACGATCACTGAAGAACACGTGCGAGAGGCGCTACAGAATAAGCATCAGCTATACGACAAAACTGGCGACTATCATTATGATACAATTTCAGCCTTTATAAAAAGTGTTCGCGGCAGTGATCCTGATGCTTCTCTATATTGGCTGTCTGTCATGCTTGAAGGGGGAGAGGATCCCATGTTTATCGCCCGCCGCCTGATTATTTCCGCCTCGGAAGACGTAGGAAATGCCGATCCCCAGGCACTGACACTGGCAACCTCGGGCCTCCAAGCCGTCCATGCTATCGGGATGCCGGAAGGAGCTATCGTACTGGCTCAAGTCACGACCTATCTTGCCTCAACGACTAAAAGCAATGCCAGTTATATGGCGCTCCGAAGTGCTCAAAGCAGTGTTCGCGATGAAGGAGCCAAGGCTGTTCCACTACATCTGCGCAATGCTCCCACCAGCCTTATGAAAGACCAGGATTATGGAAAGGGCTATCTCTATCCGCACAATTATCCCGGACATTTTAGTGTGCAGAACTACTTTCCCGATGATTTGAAATCAACCGAATTCTATCGCCCCACAAGTGAGGGAATCGAAAGGCGGATCTATGAACGCCTGGTACAGCTATGGGGTTCACGTTTTGAGGAACCTTCCGGGTCATAGCCCATAAAAAGTCTAATGCTCGCACCCAATAAAGGCCAAAGCTCACATCTTTTCATCATTCTGCTGCTCCTGGTGATGTGTGTATCGTTTGTTGAGGCTGCCAAAGGCGAAAAGCTGGAGCTTATTAAAGCAGACCTGATACGCTCATTTAAGCGAGGAGGAATCACATACCGACGTCTTGAGGGGGATGTGAAAATGCGACGTGGTGATGCGATCCTAGGTTGTGATATTGCTGAATTCCAAACTGAGAGAGATGAAGCCCTGCTCAAAGGGAATGTCTCAATTGTTACCCCTCACTCCCGGCTTAGTGGAAACCAGGTACGCTATTTGGGCGGCGATGAATACATGGAGCTCACGGGTAATGCCCGCTTTGAAGATGATCCATTTTTGGTAACTGCAGAAAAAATAGGATATTGGATTGATCAAAAGAAAGTATTGGCTACTGACCAGCCAGCCCTGGTTGACAGCGGATCCACTCTCGTGGCAGATACGATCTATTATTATGAGTCAAGTCAACTCGGTGATGCTCGTGGTAGTGCCATCATGACCAACAATACAGACAGTCTCAGTGTCAGCGGAAATCATCTGCTATACTTTTCGGGCAAAGACTCCTTACTCAGCTTTGGTAATGCCGAATTTAGAAAATGGTCCACAGAAGACACAACGCTTCAGATTAATTCTGATAGTTTGAGTCTTGAGGAGGGTTTTTTCTTTGCTTGGCAGAATGTTAGACTCAGGAGTAGTAATGCGCTGGGTACTTGTGGCCAGGCAGTCTATATGCGAGAGGATGACGTGGCTATCATGCGCGATCATCCCGTGCTTCAGGAGGAAGACTTCATCCTCACTGGTGATATTTTCAACCTGCACATGAAGGGGGGTGAACTTTCCTCAGTTTATGTTCCAGAAAACCCCTATTTCAGACAATTCAAAACGGCAGAAGATTCCACCTACACCGACTGGCTGGACGGAAAGGTTATGGCTGTGGAATTTTACCAGGGTCAGCCGGAAACCGTCACCCTGATTGATATGGCAACCTCCTTCTTTAACGTTTTGGAAGAGGGGAAGTTTAAGGGTTCCAATAAAGTGAGTGGTGATACACTCTTTATCTTGTTAACCGAGTCCAATATTTCAGATATCACAGTAACCGGCGGGGCAGAAGGT
Organism: Fidelibacterota bacterium; assembly: GCA_013202385.1. Classification (GTDB taxonomy): domain Bacteria; phylum Fidelibacterota; class UBA8477; order UBA8477; family JABMPR01; genus JABMPR01. The sequence goes on along the minus strand of JABMOT010000106.1, from coordinate 3,420 downwards.
GAATTTAAACCGGCCAAAGGTAGTGCAGACATCAACGCGTCTATTAAGTACTGGGCAAATAAAATCTCTTATAACATGGAAAAAGAAACAACCCTGTTGCAGAAAAGTGCAATCATTGAATATGGCGACATGACATTGCAGTCAGGCCAGATAGGCGTTTACTGGCGTCAGAACTTGCTTCGTGCTCGTAGCATGATTGATACCGTAGGAGCTGTGGACTTCCCGGTACTGAAGCAGACGGGTCAAGATGATTTCCATGGTAAAAGCATGGTTTACGATTTGAAGACACAGCGTGGAAAAGTAACGGCCGGTCGTACCAAAATGGATGAAGGTAACTATTATGGTGATGAGCTAACGCGAATTGATGAGGATACATATCTCATGGAAGACGGCTATTATACGACCTGCAGCATTGAAGATCATCCCCACTTCTATTTTCGCAGCAAGCAGATGAAGCTATTAACGGATCACATAATCATTGCCAGACCAGTGGTTCTTTATATTGCCGACATCCCACTTTTCGCCCTCCCGTTTGCCGTCTTTCCCCAAAAGAAGGGGCGCACATCAGGATTTATTCTGCCGTCCTATGATTATCGTCCCAACAATGGGGGTCGAGCCCTTAAAGGTTTGGGCTACTATTGGGCCATGAGTGATTATTCGGATTTTAAAATGACGGGTACATTTTGGGATCAATATGAGGAATTCGATATTCGCAGTGTCTTGAATTATAAAAAGCGCTATTCCATAAGCGGGAAGATTGATGCATCCATGGCTTCTAATCGAAACGCTTTGAATGACCCGACGACCTGGAAGTGGAAACTTAATTTCACCCATTCCCAGACGATTGATCCTTCTTTCACCATTCGGGCAGATGGTAGACTTTCAGGTGATGCCAATTTTGACCGTAAGTATAGCCATGATCAGGATGAAAGATTAAATACTCAACTGCATTCAGGTATATCCGTCAATAAAAAATTTGAATCCATCAATAGCACGACCTCATTAAACGGAACTTATGATGAGAATCTACAGGTCACCCGACGGGTTGGTGAAATGCCTGAGTCGGTAGGAATAAAGCTTACTGGACCGACACTGGCGCTTCCATCATTTAATTTTAGCCGTGGATCTTCCCCGATCATCAAAGCCAGGGGAAACGAGACCAAATGGTACAATACTTTCCGCTGGAGCTACAACAACTCTTTCAGCAATAAAAGGAAATGGAGCTATTTGTCTTATGAAAATCCTGATACTTCACTGGGCGACAGTTTATTGTGGCAAGAAGACATTGTCGATACAAGATTCTGGAACCACAACACCAGCTTATCCGGAAATACTCAGCTATTTAAGGTACTAAAGCTGGGAGGTTCAGTAAATTATAGAGATGCCTGGGGTTTTCGGCATCTAGACCCGCTATTGGATGCAGATGGGTTTGCACTTGTCGATACTACCACAGACGCTATTGAAACTACAGAGCTGGAGGGCTTTATTCGCCGAGGTACCTTTAGTACAAGTGCCAGCCTGAACACCAAATTATATGGGATTTTCCCGCTTCACATTGGTCCACTTCAGGCGGTAAGACATACACTGACACCTTCAATATCCCTGAGTTATGCACCAGACTTTTCAACCGATTTCTGGGGTTATGTTGAAACATTAACCGATACAGCAGGTGTTGAACACCAATTTGATCGCTTTGCCGGGAGTGATCTGGGCGCTACTTCAAAATCTGAAGCATTAAACTTGAGCTACAGCCTGGACAACGTTTTTGACTATAAGCTGTTTCGTAATGATGTGGAGAGTAAAGCTCAATTTCTAAGCTGGGGAATAAAGGGCTCCTATAATTTCAAAGCAGATTCTTTAAAAGCCTCGGATATAAACAGCACACTGCAGATAAATCTGGGGAAGAGCTTCAAACTAAATCCAGCACTCACCTATGAGATTTATGAGCGGGATTCCACGGGAAGCCATAAAACAAATACCTTTCGGGCACCCCGTTTGACCAAAGCCCGTTTCAGTTTTGGATTTAAATTGCAGGGTGATGCTCCCGGGGGCTTAAGATCGACCAAAACTGAAAACGTGCCTCAAGACAGCCTATATTCCGACACCACCTTAACAGCGTTTAATCTGGATGACATACGTGGTTCAAGTCCGCTGGGAAAGAAACGTGGCCCCGCCTGGACAGCAGCTTTCAATTTTAGTTATACATTGACACAACAAAATCCACTTGAGAAGGCTCTGCAGACCTTTGATCTTGGGACCTCGCTAAAATTTAATTTGTCCGAAAACTGGGGAATTACCTATAATCCCCGCTTCAACCTCATCGATAAGAAGCTGGTGAGTGGATCTGTGGGGGTTACCAGGAACCTGCATTGCTGGAAAATGACGATCTCGTGGACCCCCATGGGACGGTGGGGTGGTTTCAATTTATTGATTCGTCCCAATGCATCACAGCTCTCAGATTTGAAACTCGAACACACAGCCAATCGCCGTTTTTAGCATATTTCTATTCCTAAGGTGCTGAATTTTCTAAAACAGTGCGAGGGGTCCAACTTCTTCAAGCCCTTAAAACATTCTTTGAACCACACAGAATAGGCATAGACTTTTTTTTATACACGATTACTTTTAGTACAAGCAGATAAAAAACCATAAGCTCGGAGTGTCTATTGTCCCAAGTTATTGAGTTGAAATCTCATCCCCTGGTTTCACACAATTTAGCCATCCTTAGAAGTAAAGACACTGAGAGTCAACGATTTAGAGAGGCAGCTCAACGACTAAGCACGATTGTATTGGTCTCTGCTACGGATTCACTGAAGACTGTTGAACAGGAAATTGAGACGCCGATTAAACAAACTGTTGAAACGGTTTTGACTGAAGAAGTGTGGTTCATTCCCGTTTTACGTGCTGGTCTTGCCATGGTGGACGTGGGATTGAAACTCATTCCAGAAGCTCATGTTGGGTTCGTCGGTCTCTATCGTGACGAAAAGACGCTTGAACCTCAGCACTACTACAAAAACTTGCCTGATTTTTCAAGAGCAGCCCATAGTTGTTTCATCATGGACCCAATGCTGGCAACCGGTGGTAGCTCAGTGGCAACCATTGATTTATTAAAGAGTCATGGCGCTACAGACATTCGCCTGCTCACGCTGATCTGTGCACCAGAAGGAATAAAAGAAGTTTTTGCCAAACATCCTGATGTAACCATTTTTACGGCCTCTTTAGATGAGCGCCTGAATGAATCTGGCTATATTGTTCCAGGACTGGGGGATGCTGGCGATCGATATTTTGGTACCTGAACCCCTGGTTCAGCCCAAAAACAGCAGAGGGGAGGACAGTCCGGGCGGACGCCTCCCCTCCTATCTCGCTAGTGCAGGACAGCGGAGATTACTTTATCAGCAGCTATTCGATGTAGTCGGCCTCAGC
>JABMOT010000105.1 GCA_013202385.1 Fidelibacterota bacterium | reverse complement strand
TTTACAGATTCTTGGTTAAACATCTCATTGGCTAAGAAGGCTTTCAAACAATATTTGATGATGAAGCCTCCCCAAAAAATGAAAATCAATATCCAGAAGTCTGCTTTACAAAAGCTATCATTTTCACGCGTGTTTAAGCTGTGCTCATCTGCAGCAAGGAGAACTTTATACTTCAGCCATTTCACGGAATTCTGCTTCAGTCAACACCTGGACGCCCAGTTTAGCCGCCTTCTCGAGTTTAGAGCCTGCTCCTGGTCCAGCCACCAAATAATCAATATTTTTACTAATGCTTGCAGCCGTTGAACCGCCCTGTGACTCCACTAATTCCCTGGCTGAATCTCGATTAAAAATTTCCAACTTACCAGTAAACACAAATGATAGACCAACAAACTTCCCCTCCTTCGATATTGCAGAATCTTGTTCTGGATTTAAGCCAGCGTCCACCAATTTTGTCAGAAGCGTAAGGTTATCGGTCTCTTTAAAAAATTCAACGATACCCCGTGCAACAATGGGTCCAACTTCATGAGTAGCTTCAAGATCATCTGCACTGGCCTTGCCTAGAGCCCTCAATGAACCATATTTTTTTGCAAGCACCTTTGAGATATGCTCGCCTACATTTCTGATACCCAATCCATGAATCAGACGCCAGAGGTCAGCTGTTTTGCTCGTCTCAACAGCTTCCATGATATTCAAAGCTGATTTCTCAGCCATGCGATCCAAATCAGCAAGTTGTTCTGCTGTCAACGAATATATATCGGCAATACTATTGATACGTCCGGTGTCAACCAATTGGGAGACTAACTTTGTCCCAAAGCCATCAATATCCAGACAACGCTTGGCAACAAAATGTTCGATTCTACCTTTAATCTGAGCCGGGCAGGAAATGTTTTGACAATAGTGTTTGGCTTCTCCTTCAAGTCTGAGCACATGGCCCTGGCAAACGGGACATCGTTCAGGAATCAAATAAGGCTGCGACCCTGGAGGGCGCTTGTCCAAAATGGCTTTCACAACTTCAGGAATCACATCGCCTGCGCGCTGCACCACTACAGTATCCCCTTCGCGGATATCTTTTCGATCAATCTCAGCTTGATTATGAAGTGTGGCTCGGGCAACCATGACGCCACCCAGATGTACGGGTTCCAAATTTGCTACTGGAGTCACTGCTCCTGTTCTACCGACGCTGGGTTCAATGCTCAGAATTTTGGTCACTTCCTGGCGAGCTTTAAATTTGCCTGCAATGGCCCAGCGAGGGGATCTACTGCGAATCCCCAACTGATCTTGAAGTGAAAGACTGTTTACCTTGGTGACGCTACCGTCAATATCATAGTTCAGGGATTCTCGATCAGCTTCCAGCTGTTTGTGGAACGCAATGACTGGCGCTATTCCAGAGCAGAGTTCATAACGATCATTTACTGGAAATCCCCAATCTTTCAAGGCTTGAAAAAAGTCCATGTGGGTGTCAACGGAAAAGTCATCAATTCGCCCAGCTGCATAGATGTTTATTAGCAGGTTGCGACTTGAGGTGATACGGGAATCCAATTGTCGCAGACTCCCTGCAGCGGCGTTCCGCGGATTGGCGAAAATTTGCTTGTCATTGTCCAACTGGGTTTGGTTTAGCTGCTCAAAATCCTTGTGTCCTAAAAACACCTCACCGCGAACTTCCAAATAGGGTGGGATAGGGCGCTTGTTATTCCTTAATCGTAAGGGGAGCGATTTCAGGGTTCGCAAATTTTGGGTAATATTTTCACCATTAAAGCCGTCCCCGCGCGTGGAGCCAGCAGAAAATAACCCATTAATATAGACCAGCTCAACGCCAAGACCATCAAGCTTGGGTTCAATCACATAGTCAAGCCGATCAATTTCCAGATCTTTGCGAATCCGGGCATCAAAATCCAAAAGTTCCTGTTCATCCATGGCATTGGCCAGAGAGAGCATGGGAATTGTATGGGTTAAGGGTTCAAATCCTGCGATGGGGAGGCTGCCCACGCGCTGACTGGGTGAATCCGGCAGTATCAGCTCTGGAAAATCTGTTTCGAGGTCCTGAAGCTCACGCAGGCGTTTATCGTATTCAGCATCCGAGATAATGGGATTATCCAGGACATAATAGCGATGATTGTGCTCATTTAGCTCTGCCGTTAAGTCACGGATACGAGAGGAAGCTTGGTGTTGATCCATAGGCGGAAAATGTAATCGGAAGGCTACAAAAAAGAAACGCTCCATTAAGGAGCGTTTCTGAAATTCTTATTAGTGGAGAAGCTTATTTTATAAGCGAATCCATTTGATCTGCGACAAAGTCACCGTGGTCTTTGTCATCGGGTACCGTCAGCATTCCTTCTTTAAATCGAATTGCCGTGCTTTTATCTTTTTTGAGGGGAAGGATATAACGTACCATTTTTTTGTGGGTACGAATCTTTCCACGTACTTTATCTCCGAATGCTTGTGCCTTAGCC
>JABMOT010000104.1 GCA_013202385.1 Fidelibacterota bacterium | reverse complement strand
GTCATCAACTCATCCATTATATCCTCAATGTATTGCCATTTTCCCTGCCCCTGTCTAAAGCTGGGTCAGGTGGGGTACTTGAACTGCCCATCTCCAGGGTATTCTCTTTATGAAATATCCCCGACAGTCACTCTTACATTAAAAGCAACGGATGGGCATCCATGAGCGTGTTAAGCCGATCCCTTTGCGTTGAGGAAAAGGCTGACACTGTTCTTCTCGCTTTTAAAATCTATTCAATCAGCAGATAGAACAACATCTCTAGAATATTGGGCTAAAAGTTTTCGTTATAAGATAGCTTATTTTTAGCCCAAGAAAAACCATCTGGCTAGGTTTAAAGCTTTCCCTGGTAGTAGTGCCGAACCAAAATTCATCAGTCGGAATTACTTCGATTCGACAACACGCTGCATCCAGCAATATCAGCGTATATCAAAACCCTGGTATATTAGCCTTCTCATGATGGAGGGGAATCCCATTGTCATAGTCCACTCGCCGTGGTTCACTCCCCATCAATCCGGGGAACTGCCGGTAAAGACTTGAAGCAAACAGATGATCCAGATGCTCATTGCTCTCAGGGCTCCAGCCCATGGTGCGTTCCCAGATTTCGGCAGATTCCATGCAAAAATAGATGAACAAGTCTTTACTCCCATAACTCCGAAGGGCATCATAAACGGTGCGATACATTTCCAGGCGTAAGGGTTTGGGATATCTCATTTTGCCATCCATACCGTGGATTAATTCAGCAAACATTATTTTTGATTTAGGAAATTTCTCCAGCACCTTTTCTTTCATTTCCGGGGGAAACCGGAGGGAACCGATGGATATCCAGGCAACATTTTTAGGGTCGACAACTTCAAATAATTGGCGGATAAGATCGGGATAACTCTGTTTCCATTCTTCGTGATACAATAGCGGGTCGAAATGCAGTCCAACCTTGTACCCGCAAGCCTGGACCTGTCTCATCGCTTCAAGGCGTTCGTTCAAGGAAGCAGCCTTATGTTCTTCTGAATCGATAATCACTTGGGGGTTAACCGACCAGGAAACCACAGTATGACCTTTGTGATCTACGTCCAGCAGATTTTCAATCCGATTTGATTTGGTTTTTAATTCAAGGAGTACGTTGTCAAGATCTGCAAAATAACTGACAACATCTCGCGAATACTCAGACGAAGAATCAAAAGCCAAACTATCAGAGAGTTCACCGGTTCCAATCCGGAAAAACCGCTTGGGTTGGGTGGCAATTTTATCTTTCACTTCGGTGAGCAATTTCTCAGTATTTGCATATACCGTTGTCACGGGATTATTTAAATAAAACTGCAGGATACAATAGGTGCAGTCGATGGGACAATTACTGGTCTGATTGATTACGTGATAGTTGCAGCAGCGATATGTACGATCTGTGCCGGGACATTGTTTGACTGTATGACCCTGTTTCTCAGTGAGCAGGATATCACGTTTGGCCGGCGTGGCTTCCTGTCGGAACATGGTGTTTTTATCTGCCTCGGTTAAAGCTATTTCAATGACTTCAGCCTGAGGATTATTCTTTTTATATCGTGCCACCAATTCCTGATCAGCGACATTCTGATCAACAATGATCCTGGTGATCTTTGGTTCTTTCATGGGATTAACTCTTATATATATGTGAAAATGTCCTTGAAAGTCTTTGAAGAGAGCTTTTCAATCACATCGTCGAGTTCGGTATCATTTTTAGCGTGGAAACTTATATCCACTCCTTGTTGTTCAAAATAGGGGTCCCATTTTACCTTGACCTGTGATGGAAGATTAATAGCAGCAAGGCGCTGGGAAAGATCATGACCGGCTTTATCAAGAGTTGGGAATCGAGCAGCATTAATTTTGGCTCTGATATCAATCACTGCAAAACGGGTATCCTCAATCTCAGTGTATGCCATCTCCCAGAGACCCATTTCCTCGGCTTTGGCTTTGAAATCAACACCATCTCGTTTGGACATTTCCCATATATTCTGGATGATCTCAGCCGACATGTTAATGCCTATTTTTAAATTTGAGATCAGTTGCTCCACCCAATCAAGATGCTGGTCAGCCCTTTTAAAAATCAATGCACGTTTCAGGCTGAGATCCTTCTCCAGGATGAATGTCTGCAATGAAGAAGGCAACTTTAAGAGAAAGAGAAGTTGATCAATAAGCTTTTCGCGAGGAGGGAGATTCATTTCAGAAAGTAGATGTTCCGCCAGGATCGGTCGCTGAACGCCAAGCTCCAGGGCGGTTTTTGTTAGCAGAGCCTTGTCCATCAGTGTCATCGGGCTATAATACTCAATGACTAACCGGAGTAATTCGAGAGAGCTTTCCGATTCTTGAATAAGATAAGCTGCCACCGTCTCTTGTCCTGAGTCCTGGCAGGCCTGGAAGCGATAAATATCACCGACAATCTTGATACAAGAATGTGTTTGATATGCCAGAACCGGTTTTGACAATCTGCCAGATGGCAGCTTGTCTCGTTTGAAGGGTAATGCACTAAAACTCGAATGTATGGTTGGACCGATGGTTGTTAGCTCTTTAACTGTGATCTTCATACTCACCAATATGTCTGGAATTCATGGAAATCAAATAGCTTTCGTAAGTCTCATCTTCTTCAGCCTGATAGTCAGCTGAAAAAAAGTTTTGCCAACTCTGAGAAAGGCTTTTCAATGGTGCCAATTCTCAGCCCAATAAAGATTAATGCTCTTGCTTTCTCCGCGCCAGCGAAAGACCACCAAAACCACTAATAATAGCCATATAGAAACCAAAATCGTACCACCAGCCTGTATTATTTGGATCGTAGACCCGAGTTGCATCATTGAAGAACCCGAAGATCAGCGAGAATGGAGCAATCCATCCATGCCAGACTCCTTTAAAAAATCCAGCTGGGGATGCACCCAGAGTCGCGCTGGGATTTGGCATACAAGCACTGAGAGTTGTCATTATCAGAATACCAAATATACCCATCAATAGAATGTTCTTCTTGTTCATTGTGCCTCCTGAATTGTTTCGAATCGCCCCTGTGCTTTATTTTTTCGGACATTGTCCCAGTTAAAATATTGTCCGTTCATGGCGATGTATATTCCATGCCCCAGTGTCTGTACATAAGCCAGGGCTGCTCCCATATTAAAAAGACCATCTGAACTCCCAAAAACAATGGGAATCATGGCCCCGGTCAAAATAATCGTCTTGTCCTGGATGTGGCTTGAGAGTAGGCGAGCTGTCTCTACCATGGTATCCGTTCCATGGGTGATGACAATCCGATCCGATTTGCTTTTCTGACAGTGAGTGAGAATAATTTCGCGATCCTGATCCGTCATCTCCAGACTATCAATCATCATCAGACTGCGGATATCGATATTAAGTTGAGAACGGCTCTGCTCCAGCATCTGTTTCAAGTGGGTGTCTCTAAAATACAGTTCACCATTCAGCTCGTTGTATTCCTTGTCAAAGGTTCCACCTGTTATAAATATCTGAATGTGCATGTTTTGATATACTCCTGGCTGAAATTATGAATCACCGGGTTTCAAATCATAGATCGAGACCCTCTATATAAACTAGGGCGCAAGTGGAGCACCTTTAAGAAAAAAAAGGCAGGATTAAGCATTAAAATTGCTTAGAATAAGGATCGTTTTAACAAAGGAGTGATATGTTAGAAAAAACTGGTCGGCGCTGGTTAAGAGTTATTCATATCGTCTTTATTGCGTCACTTTTGGGTGGATTGATATCGATTCTGATTATAAATCAGCTTTCAAATATGGATGCCCAGCAGATATTTGTGGCAAATTTTACCATTTATACATTATTCAACACGATCATTACGTATTCATTTTATGGCGTGGTAAGCACCGGTCTGGTCTACTCAGTTTTTACCCAATGGGGTTTGACCAGGCATTGGTGGATCATCGGGAAGTGGGTGGGTACTCTCAGTTTGTTTGCTCTGGTCTGGATTTGGCTTGGGCCCGCAGCTAATGGCATGGTTGCCTTATCCGATGTCGGTTTACCAAATTTTGATGCCCTCACTGAATATGTCGATTTTAAAAAATCACTTACGACCGTCATTCTGGTGGCGTTTACCATAATGTGCTGTTTGATAACCATTACCATTTTCAGACCCTGGGGACAACGGGATCAGCGTTATGAATTAAGGCGAGCGACCATCCTCTTTTTGACAGGGTTTGGAGTGATTGTCAGTATTGCTTTTGGCGTTATGGGATATTTGGATTTGGAAAAATATCGTAGCCTTGAGATAGCCGAACCAGATCTTTCTCAACTTCCTGATGGAACTTATCAAGGAGCAGAGACTTACGCAGGATTTACCTATGCACTAGAATGTGAAATTAAGGATCATACCATAACCGAGGTAAGAATTCTTGAAAATAGAGATAGTCCTTATGCCAGATATGCAGAAGGTATCGTCTCCCGGATATTAGCCAAACAATCACCAAATGTAGCTGGTATCACCGGGGCAACCACCACCAGCAAATGCCTAATGAAAGCCTTGGAGTCAGCCCTGGAAGGAGCGGATTGATGAATGTTGATAAACGTGTGATTCGAAAATTTGAAAAAAAGACCTGGAGTGAAGTAAAATCTAAGAATTCATGGCAAGTATTTCGGATTATGGCTGAATTCGTGGAAGGCTTTGATGTCCTGACTGAAATAGGTCCCTCTGTAACTGTTTTCGGATCTGCAAGAACCAAAACTGATGACCCTTTCTACCACATTGCCAATGAGTTGGGTCGCTTACTCGCCCAGGAAGGCTTGAGCGTCATAACAGGAGGTGGTCCAGGTATCATGGAAGCCACTAACAAGGGTGCTATGGAGTTTGGTGGCGCTTCGGCTGGTGTTGGTGTTGAACTGCCCTTCGAAGCCTCAAATAACGCCTATATCGATCCGGATAAGAATATCACCTTCCGCTACTTCTTTGTTCGCAAGCTTATGTTTCTGAAATACTCCCAGGCCTTCGTGGCTTTTCCCGGTGGACTGGGCACCCTTGATGAATTGTTTGAATCTCTAACCCTTTCACAAACGGGTAAGACACCGAAATTTCCTATTCTCCTTGTAGGAAGAGATTATTGGTCTGGCCTGGTGGATTGGCTCAAAAATAAAGCTTTGGCAGAAGCTTACATCAGTGAGTACGATTTTGAATTATTTCGAGTTGTGGATACTGCTGAAGAAGTCATGGACTCTATCAATGGGTTCCTGGCCAAATACCGCAAAGAGATGGTACCTAATTTCTAGTCTCGAACAGTGCCATGTCCTCACGATACAATGCTGGAGAGCTAGGTTGACTGATATGAAAAGACTCTCCAAAAATGGATAGGCTGTTTGGGATATTATTTATCCTTACTGGAATATTTGCAGTTGCTGGGGGTCTTTATACATGGGGAGATGGGAGTATATTTCAACAAAATGAGTTGATAAAAGTTCTAATTCCTTGGGCGGATGTCCTGCTGACAGGACCACTATCCATCGTTTGTGGGATCGGGATTGTCAATCATCGAGAGTGGGCGAAAGTCCTTGGTCTTGCGACAAGTGGGATATTCATCTTTGGCTCTTTGCTCGTTTTTATCAGTATTATTTGGAATCAGAATTATGCAATTGACCTAATCGTTCCGGCAATTTCAGGCTTGATAATTGGAGTGGGCTATAAATATCGGGGTATAAATAATCAGGTGGTCAATAAACCGAGTGCGTACGAAACAGACTAGATTCGAATTTCCAGAGAATTCAACTTAATTTCTGCTTAAGCTTGGCCACATAACGTCGGCTCATGACATAAGGATCTTCGATCCCCTTCATGTAGACCCGATAGGAGTTGTTAAACCACTCCTCAAGACGATCAATGCCCTCCATATTGACAATAGTGGTCCGGTGAATTCGACTAAAAAAGGCGGTCGGCAGTCGCGTCTCCCACTCAGCCATAGATTTATGAACGAGGACTTTCTTTTTGGTGCTGGTGAGAACTTCCGAATAGTCGCCTGCAGAAGTAATACAGATTATTGAGCTAATCTTTAAAAAGCCCAGGCTGGTATCTAACTTGAGCAAGAGTCGATCGTGATATTCCAAAGCCCTTAATTCTTCAATACTCTCATCAGGTAGCTGTTCCAACCGTTCCAATGACTGTTGTAATCGTTTAGGGCTTACTGGCTTGAGCAGGTAATCGAGGGCATTGACCTCAAATGCCCGCAGTGCATATTCATCAAAGGCCGTGACAAAAATAACTTTAATGTCAGAGCTGATCTGCTGGAGGACATCAAAGCCATTCACCCCAGGCATCTGAATATCCAGAAAGACCAGATCAGGAGAAACTTCCTTAATTAGATCCAGAGCTTCCAGGCCATTGGCCGCTTCTCCTAGAATTTCGACGTTTTCATGAATTTGAAGGAGGAGACGTAAATCGTTTCTGGCTAACCTCTCATCATCAACCAGTATGGCCTTGTAACTCTTAGTCATGAGCATTCTCTATTGTTCTTAGTATTGATATTTCGATTACAACACAGCCGTCCTTTTCAGAGGTTAGCAGCGTATAATTGCCGGGGAAACGATTCTCCAGGCGCTCCTTTACATTTTTAAGCCCTGTACCCGTACCCGCTGGACGTGAGCGAGAATCATCATCTTCTTGAAGCCAAATACCGGTGTTGCTAACCGTGATCAGTAACTGATTTTCAATCACCTTCGCATTGATCCTGATTTCAAGGGGCATCTCTGAAGTTTTCATGCCATATTTCACTGCATTTTCAACAAGTGGATGAACCAGAAAACTGGGAATCGGATACTCCTCAGCCAGAGGATCAATATCAAAACTTACCTTAAGATTATCCTCGTAGCGCTTTTTCTCGATGGCAAAATAATGTTGGATTGCGGTGATTTCTTCACTGAAGGGCACATCACCATTGTTCTTGCTCACCAAGGAGTAGCGTAGGAGTTCTGCAAGCTCTGTAACCATCTCCCGAGCCTTCTCCTGATCTTCTAGAATGAGAGCGCGAATCGAGTTTAAGGAATTAAATAAAAAATGGGGATTGAGTTGGTAACGCAACATTTGTAACTGAGCGCTCTGTGCCAATAATTCGGCTTTCTCTGTTCTCAGAAGTTGCTCATTCCACTGTCTCCAAAAATTGATAAGGAAGTAGAGTGTTGACCAGGTAAAAAGGATAAAGGAGTTCCAATATATTTGACCGATGTTTCCACGGGTGGTGATTTTATCCAAAGCCTTCTGGAATTTTTCAACACCATAAATTGGATAGGAGACAAATCTGTCTGCATAAATCCAGAGAACTGCAAATGAAACTGAACACAAGATTACAATTCCTGATACATTCAAAATTGAGCGGTGTTGATAGTCCAGTCTTTGATAAATCTTCCGCATGATGATGGTGACCAAGAATGCAACGACATAGGTAACAGCAAATCCGAAGGTGTTTGCGGCATCCAAATCTTTATCTGAATAATAGATTAAATAATAGATTACGCCATAAAGCAACCAGCCAGATATCTGCAGAACCCAGAACAGTGAGAGCTTAAATGGATTTGTATTTAGTGTCATAAGAGCAGATGGCTTCCGCTAGCTTGATTGAGTTGAAGAGTCATCTGAGAACTTTTACCAGGTCCATGATCAACAATTTCGCTGATACTCACCTGGCTTACCAGTTTTTTCTGTGTATCAGGTTTAAAAAGTATCGTTGAAAGATTCAAGGGTTCAAATTTAGCTGTGCTTTCCTGGAAGGTGATAAGGTCCCGCAGTTTCTTTTGTCTAGTCATATTGCATTTCCCAAAATTGATTCGCAGCGCAATTGTTTCACTGATTGCCAATTTATAGGAAAAATGCAGCAGCTATTTCCTTTTTAGTCGAACGGTTTATGGCTCAGGCGAGCGGTTAGTGGACCCCCCGTGAGATGCCGCAGATTCATCAGAATTGATGAAAGGTCTTATTCTGGATTACTTCAAGGGTTGATCACCAACATTGAGATCTTCGAAAAACTGGAATAACTCAGAGTCTAATACCACCCAAGAGGGCACGGATGTCATATCTCTTCATCTTGTATTTTCAAGCTACCGTGATTTGCAGGGGGGATCTTCCGTTCACGCTATATACCTTCTATCGAAGTGGATAACCCTTCGAAGATGAACTAAGTTTTAAAAGTCGACAGCTTGCTAAAATGGCAACATTAAAAATAATATTTGAGAGGATTAATGAATGCGATTCGAACGACAAAATTTAAAAAAGATAACAATTCTCATCCTGCTTGGGTCATTATTCCTTGGCTGCAGCGGGATGCATGCAGGAAAAGATTTTGCTTTTATCAAAGTTAACAGGGCTGATTTAATAAGCAAAGCAACTCGCGCTTATCAAGCTGGGGATTATGCACAAGCTGCTGAAAATTTCAAAAAAGTGTTGATGCATAACCAGGATGATGCCACTACAGCCTATAACCTGGCCTGTTGTTACGCTCTCCAGGGAGATGCACAGAATACAGTCATTTTTATCGATCATGCTTATGCCAATGGATTCAGAAACATGGAATTACTTGCTACCGATACGGATTTAAATCCAGTGCGTGAAGATCCGGAGTTTGCAGCACTTATGCATAAGCTTGAGCAGAATTTCAAATCCCTGGGCTTACTTGATTATGTTGCAGCACCTTCGTTGTTCCCCTATCGAATTCGCTTCCCAAAGGGCTACGATGCCAGTAAAAGTTATCCCCTCCTGATTGGGATGCATGGTGCCGGCGGCAGTGCCGAAGGCTTTATTACCCATTATGATAAACTGGATAATCCCCAGGTTATTTATGTTACGCCTGAGGGTCAGTATCCTTTCACAATGGATATGGGTCCACAAGGGCATAACCGTAGCTGGTCACTCACAAATGTTGGAAGAACTGCCTGGAAAATGGCGGATAAAATGGTTTCTGAATATATTCTAAACACGATAAAGCAGGTTTCTTCAGAGTATAAAATTTCGGATGTTTATCTAGTCGGATTTTCACAAGGTGGTGTATATGCATATACGATTGGTCTGAAAAATCCTGATAAGATCAACGGGGTCATAGTCTTTGGTGGCTACCTCATGGATGTGGATGGTGAAGATTCCGTGCTTCACAAAGAAGATCTTGAAAAAGGGAAAAAACTGCGCATTTATATAGCCCATGGAGTCGATGACGCTTCCATCGGTATTAAGGTAGCCAGGGATTTGAAAACGATGTTCGAAATGCAGGGCTACGACGTGACATATACAGAATTCGAGGGACAGCATGGTGTCAATGCAGCGGTCTTTAATGACGTCCTGAAATGGATGCAGCTATAAAAGTATCGGGGTTCATTCGAGGTTGAACGAAGAGATGCAGCCACCATTATTGGTAGCTGCTCTGATATTAATTTGGGATTATGAGTGTAGCAGAACACTCTGTTTGAGAATCTTTTGACAATAGACGTTCAAACTTTCTTCAGCTCTTGATGCTTTGATGGCCAGGGCTGTATGTAGTTCCGCATCGATTCGCAGCACAAATTTCCAGAGTAGGTCTTCCCGGCAGCAAGGCCAGTGAGTCTCTCCTATAAATTTCGATCCATTCATCAACGATACCACATGATTCCCGATATACCTTTTGCTCATCATCTCCGTGGCAGCACTTCCCAATCCAATCAGGAACAGACCCGATATAGCATTGAACATCTTCTGATCACTCTACAATTTTAAGATATTTGTGATGCTCTTTCATGATTGGGATACCTCAAATTATTTTGCTACCACCTTTTACTGCTAAGGTTTTCCACCGGTTCCACTATTGCCAGACAAGGTCAAAATTATTCCCTTTGGGTGAATATCGTTTCGATGATTTCCCTTTTCGCCTCTGTCTACAGACCCTGCAGTCTTTGATTCTGGGATGAGTTCTCTTATTTTTCCAGGCATGGAAATGAGACTACTATGATACTACTGTTGCAATAACAAATACAGTCGGATTATTTTCAGTTCTTCATAACTTACTTTCTCATGAAGTGCATCATAAATAGGACGAAGAGCAGTTGTTCCATGTTGCTCAAAAGCCTTATGTGCCGCCAGTTGCTCCTCTGAAGACAATTGAGATATCTCCAGAAAATTTTGTTTAAAAAGTAAAACATTTCCCTCAGAACTAAAATTGTATAAATGATCTACAATAGTATTCACTTTTACCTGGAATTCTCGTGTAAGGTCTAAAATTGACGATCCATCGTTAAACTTTTCACCGACAATCTGGTGACGAGCTTTGCCAATCTTTTTAGAAATTGAAGCTGATACTTGCCCCGTCTTTTGTTTTGGTCTTTCTGTCAACTGATTAGTCTGGCAATACGTAACAATATTCTGCATAAAAGGAATGCCATACTTTTTGAATTTTAC
>JABMOT010000103.1 GCA_013202385.1 Fidelibacterota bacterium | reverse complement strand
GCAAAAGTCACCTCTCCAGGTACCACAGATTCCTGTGATGTGAAGCTGGTTTCAATATCTTTAATGTCCTCTGCGTCCTCTATTAATTCCTGTATTCTCAGGAACTCTTCATAGGGAATGACGGCCCATTCAGGTTTACCGTTCAGCTCAATTATTTGCGCGTTCATTTACATACCTCTCCTCGAGATTTTATTTTGATAACATGAATCAATAGTTCGTTGTTATTTATTGTGTAAATAACACGCCAATCTCCAACTCGAAGCCGATAGCCGGGGTGATTGGATAATTTTTTAACATTTCTCATTTTTTGGGGATTGACAGCTAATTCCTTAATTTTCGCTACTATGGTCCGGGCAGTATTGTTCGGCATCCTTCTCAAGGTTTTATCAGAGTCCTTGCTAAATGTTATCATATACACGCGCAAACATTAGCATATAGCTATATAAAACGCAAGACAAATCAGTCTGAAGAAATCCCTTAGCTTGCCATTCGGTCCTACATGATGCTTTGTGCTTGTCCGGCAATTCAGACTAAAAGTATCAGCTATCCATGGCTTGATTTAGAAACAGATGCCAGTGCTAGCAGGTTGGAGATGCGTTATTCATGAAAGGGAATTAAGATTGAAACGGACTGGAAGATTGCCTGCACTGGCGGTGCTCGTCGCACGCTACCAGGCTCCCGTGTCAGTTCAATCAGAGTGAATCAACATTAACGAAGGAGTGTGACCCGCTGTATCAGGGCATGGTGCTGGTCGCCCAGGCGGACCAGATAGACGCCGGAGGGGACTGTGTTGCCATTGACATCCATTCCATTCCAGTTAAAGTAGTGGGTGCCTGATGAATGGTAACCGGTGCTCAGGGTTTGCACCAGCGCCCCCTGGACGTCATAGATTTGAAGCGAAAGTGCATCTGCATCCTTTTCCAGGGTGAATGCCAACGCGGTCAAAACTTGAGTTGCTTCCTGAAACAGACTCGATTTGTTCGAAAATGGTATCCACTCACGTCATTTTCGTTTTGCACCCCCCACCTGTCTACGATCCCGCCTTACCCAGCCAGAGGGGCGGGAAGGGAAATGCTACGCGTCTGGATGAGCCAGTTCTATACCAGACACCTATCTCTCAGGAATAACTATGAATTCGGCTTAAATCCTCAGCTTCTTTGGTCTTTGCCCAGTATAAATCCCACCGCTGTTGGAGATTCATCCAAAAATCAGGAGTGTTTCCAAAAAACCGAGAAAAGCGCAATGCCGTACTTGGAGTTATCCCCCTTTTCCCGTTCACGAGTTCATTGATTCTCTGAAACGGAACATGTATGGCAACAGAAAGTTGCTTTTGGGTAACACCCATCGGTTTCAAGAAATCTTCAAGAAGCATCTCCCCTGGATGCGTGGGCATTCTATTGGTTGGAATTCTGACCATTTTATTCTCCTTTAGTGGTAATCGGTAACCTCTACATCTATTGGACCGAATTCTGTCCAACTAAAACATATTCGAACCTGATCATTTATTCGAATACTGTATTGTCCCACTCGATCACCATGCAGTGCTTCAAATCTGTTCCCCGGTGGAATCCTCAATTCAAGAAGTTGAACTACTGAATCTAACTGATCAAGTTTTCTGATCGTAACTTTCTTTAAATTTGCAGGACATCTTTTTCGAGCTACCTTTGAATCAATACCATTAAAGATGTCTTCAGTTGCTTTGTCAGTGAATGAGCGTATCACGATGCTAGTATAGCATGGATGTCATGCTATTCCAATTATTATCTTGGACTGGCTAACGTACCCTTTGCTTTTGATTGGGAAGTCAACTGATCAGCCCGTGTACTATCTGGGATGTCCTGAAGGGTGTTTGGACGCCATGCTTTCATACAGAGGTCCCATGCGATAGATAGGGTAGCTGTCAGCCCCGCAAGCTGACTGAGTTGAGTTGTCCAGAATTTAGAAAGAACAAACAATTATCTTTTATTGAGTAGGAGTCTTTTTTTCTTTTGACGAAGACCTGATAAAAAGTGTCAGACAATCCAGATTATATCAATAACTAAAGTCCTCATTCTGGCATTTAGATATGAGCTTCCGCACTTCCTTTGACATACTTGTGAATCAAGCTAGAAACGAGGGTCTGATATGGAATTCCTTCTTCAAGCGATTTCGCTTTTAGTCGTAACAAGTCCCATTCAGAAATTCTAATGTTAATACGCTTATTCTTCTGAAACGTATTTTTCGCATACTGAGCATACTTCTTCTTCAGCTCTTTCGTCAATCCGATGGATTTCAATTCATCATTTTCATATGCTCTGAGTATTTCTGCTTCATATTTGTCAAGTTTATCCATTATAACCTCACTTTAAGTAATCTTTTGTGCCTTTCCGACTCGGAATTATTGTTTTAAGGAAAACTTCATCATCATTTTCTACAAATGGGACGAAATATGCGTATTCCTCAAATTCAATTACAAAAATTCGCAGTCCTGGGTATTTATCCTGATTGGGATGATCTATTACATCCAAGATATTCCCAACCTCAATTTGAAAGGCCATGATCTCGAATGAAATACCTCGCTCCTTTTTCAATAATTCATTCTTCTCTGAATTCCAATTGAGATATTTCATATGACTAATCTATCCTGTTGTGTGCCTTATGTCAACCATGTATTTGTTCTGTTTGCCTAACAGATAAGTCTGTCTTCTAACTCCTTACGGGAATATCCCCGTCCATTGATATAGTCAGATACGCTCAAAGCGACCAACACAGGCAGCAGCCTGGTGGCATATGGTGAAGGTATGAATCTCTCTTCAATCGGGATGAATCAGTATTAACGGATAAGAGTGATCCTCTGGATCCGGGCAAGGTCCTGGTCAGCCAGGCGCACCAGATAGACGCCGGAGGGGACTGTGTTGCCATTGACATCCATTCCATTCCAGCTAAAGCTATGGGTGCCTGATGTATGGTATCCGGTGCTCAGGGTTTGCACCAGTGTCCCATGCAAGTCATAGATTTGAAGCGATACTGCATCTGCATCCTTTTCCAGGGTGAATGCCAGCTCTACCTCGGGGTTGAAGGGATTGGGATAGGCGGGCAGGAGGGTCATTTTGCCAGGTTTCAGGTTTGCATCGGCGGCTTTGACCGTGACATTGATGTCGTTGTGGTAGGTCGGGTTTCCGCGATAATCCACATCAGTCAGGCGATAGGAATAGGTCTCTCCCACCTGAACGTTTTTGTCCAGGTAATAATAGTCGGTTTGGTTGGTGGTTGAGCCTTGCCCAACAAGACCATCATCGGTGACGAAGGAGGCAATCTCCTTCCAGGCTTCGACGGGCTCAGCCTGACGAATCATGTGGCGGCGTTCGAGGATGAAGCCCTGGTTTTCCGTTTCCGATTCAGTGGTCCATGACAGTCGTATCACCCCATTTTGAACTTGGGCAGCCCAACGGCTAAGTTCCACCGGTAAGGAGCTGTCCACCCAGTTTGAGTTGTCCCCGCCATTCCCCGCCCCAGGGGTTCCTGAGGTAGACGCTGCTTCAATCCACATGGAGTTGTCCACAAGTCCGGCTGTGGTGTTGCCCGTGAAATATTTCACTTTCCCAAGTCCTGGAGCTGTGATTGCGGCTGTTGGATGGCTAACTGCCAGATCATGGATGATGAGATCATTCTGGTCTCGAATCGCAGGGCAATCATCTTCATCAGAGTTGGAGAAAGCACCTGCAGTTAATCCCCAGGGACCTGAATCCATGAGATAACTGGAATTGTTTATGGGCAGGATCACCACCTTGTCGCTGAAAAGTGTGTCTTCACCACCAGCAGAGATGATGGCAGCATCCACATCACCTGAATTGAAAATGACAATGATGGTTCCGGCCTGAACCTGACTCCAGTCTGAATGGCTGCTGAATTCAGCAATGGAGTGCCAGATTCCATCATCATTGTCCCCCAGTTCCCAACCCCGGAGATCGACTTCATTATCAAGAACCATGAGTTCCACCCACTCTTTGCCGCCATCGGAGCCCTGGGAGACTTCGTTAATGATCACACTCTGGCTAAAGAGGTGGGGTTGTATTAGAAATAAGACCGTTGAAACGATGAATAATCGCCGCATGACATTTCCTCCTGAATAGAATTATTGGATTGTCTGATGAATATCAGATGGGATAAAACCGTTTTAAGGGGGGATGGTTTGCGACCTTTTGGTCTTGGCGTAAATTCAAAATTTACGTGGGGGGATGCAAGGAAAAAATTTGAATTGTGTAATGCAGGGGAGAACCGTGGCAGGACGACTATTGACATTTGCGTCATTGGGATGTTTAACCATGAAGATCCCCACAGTGCGGTATTGGCCTCTGACGGCGGCATCTACATTCACGCCTGCTTCAGCATGTTGGGAATCATGATTCCCAACATGCTGAAGCGCGAAGAGATATTTTTAACGCTAATTATCATAATATTATGTTTTTTTATTATTTGCATATTAGATTATTATGTATTTATGATAAGGAGAAACTATTGAGCTTTATAAATCGTAGTGTGGCACAAGATATTGTTTCAAAATGCTTTCAAGGAAAAGCACTCATTATTTATGGAGCCCGCCAGGTGGGCAAGACAACCTTGATTAAATCACTGTTGCCTGTGCTGGGTGTGAAAGTACTGGAATTGAATGGCGATGATTCTGATATCCGGGATCGTTTTCAAAATCCTAATGTGACATCCTTAAAACAACTCATGGGAAACGCAAAGCTGTTATTCATCGACGAGGCCCAGCGTATCCCAGATATAGGGTTGGCAATCAAAATTATGGTTGACCGCATTCCGGATGTGCAGGTGATCGCTACAGGCTCCTCCTCCTTCGATTTGCTTGAGACCATCAGAGAACCACTCACCGGTCGTGCCTGGCAATGGAATCTATTCCCCATTTCCTTCTCTGAATTAGCACAACACTTTTCACTCCTTGAAGAGAAAAGGAATCTGGAATCCCGTCTCTTATATGGCAGCTACCCGGAAATAGTAATGCATAACGATGATGCAATTGATAGATTAAAATTACTCACTGGCTCCTATCTGTACCGTGATCTTTATTCACTTCCAACGATTTCACGTCCTGGTCTCCTTGAAAAGATTACCAAAGCCCTTGCGCTCCAAATTGGCGCAGAGGTTTCCAGCTCAGAAATAGCGCAATTGGTTGGGGCCGATAGATTGACTGTGGAAAAGTATATCAGCATGCTGGAAAAAGCCTTTGTGATTTTCCAGCTCCCGGCCTTTAGTCGAAATGTCCGCAACGAGATCAAGAAAGGCAGAAAGATCTATTTCTTTGATAATGGTATCCGAAATGCGGTTATTAACAATTTTGCAAGCCTTTCATCAAGAACTGATGTTGGTGCGCTCTGGGAAAATTATTGCATTAGTGAAAGATATAAAACAAAGCAATACGGTAAGCACCATGTTACTCATTACTTCTGGCGTACGACTCAGCAACAAGAAATAGATTTAATCGAAGAAGATAATCAGGCTGAGTTGAAAGCATTTGAATTCAAATGGAATCCCCGTAAGCAGGTGCTGTTTTCGAAAACTTTCTTAAATGCTTATGATGTGGCAGAGAAAGAGATCATTACTCCTGGTAATTATGAGCAATTTCTCTCTTCCGTTCAGATGTCTTAGATTTTGGGTTTAAGTATAGCTGGGGAGCGATTTTTACTGATATTCTTGAGGATGATGGAGAATGTGGCTGGCGAAAGAGGGATTGCTTCTCCCGCCTCAGCGGGGTCGCAAAGACGTACTCCTAAAGCCCCTTGTGGTTACAATAATCCACACGGATTCTACTACTCGCCGGTAGGCTGGACTATCCCATTCGGATCACATTTGGAAAAATCAGCCCAGATGTGATTCGCAGCTTTGTTTTTCTGCTGGTAGGTGATCGCTACGCCACGAACTGATTATCGTCAATTGTGAATTAGTCAATAACTCCTGAAGTATTGTTATTTGGAATCCCTCAATGCATGATTTTTAGTATCCAGGTTCGCAACCGGCGTTCCTTGCAACCCAGATTCTACCAGGGAGCTAATGAATTCTGCAAAGGGTAGAATATCTTGATCCACGCTGGCACTTTCCAGAGCAGTCAGATATGCATCCCGCTGCTCTACTGGGATGACGGTCCAAGGATATCCACCAGATGTAAGCATAGCATTCATTAGAAACCTGCCCATTCGTCCATTGCCATCCATATAGGGGTGTGTGTAGACAAAAACAAAATGCCCCAATACTGCCCGCACACCTGCATGATCTTCAGTTTGCAATAGCTCAAACAATAGAGGCATCACATCTCGGACTCCGTCTTTATTGACAGGTGTGTGTTTCGATTGACCAATATACACCTGATCATTTCTGTACCCCGCCAAGTCTGAAGGTTTTAGCAGCCCCACAGTTACACTTGGACTAAATAGGGCTCTATACCAATCTCCAGCCTCCTGACTGACAACTATTCCAGGGTTCTCACCATCCAATATTCTTGTGATACTCTTTTTTACCGCATTGAATGCTTGCCAATAGCCACGAGCTGCCATTGCGTCTTTTTGCTTTTTATCCTCTTCATTTTCCTCCGCATCCCAAGCTCCCATCCGCACTCGTTCAATCATACTGGGAGTAACCGAATATTTTTCGATAGATAAGGAGTGATATGCATCTGTAGTATAT
>JABMOT010000102.1 GCA_013202385.1 Fidelibacterota bacterium | reverse complement strand
GGACACGACATTCAAAGTCGAAAGATGCTGCTTCTCAAGTAAAAGAGATTGATGAATATGATCCAGGTGGGGATTCGAATCCCCGCCTGGTGAATTGAAAGATTTGAACTATCCCAGCGGTTTTAAGCGTGCCGTAAAGTGGCGCAGAACTGCAGCTTCATATTCAATCGTATAACCCTGAATATTTTCCCTGTCCTCATACAACTCAATAATATTTTCAGCCACATATTGCATCTGACTATTGGTGTACACCCGACGGGGAATGGCCAGTCTGACCAATTCCAGATCAGGATAAACAGTCTCACCACTATCAGGATCTTTATGGGCAAACATAAGACTCCCGATTTCCACCGCCCGAATACCGGCATGGGTATACAACGCGACGGTGAGCGCGATTCCGGGAAATTTTGATTGGGGAATATGTGGCAGGAAATTCTTAGCATCCAGATATACAGCATGACCACCCGTAGGTCTTAGAATAGGCACACCGGCATCGATAAGTCGATCTCCTAATTCTTCAACTTGTGAAATCCGATAAGCCAGATAGTCTTCTTGTAAGACTTCTCCCAGACCTATGGCAATGGCTTCAAGATCCCGGCCTGCCAGGCCACCATAGGTAGGGAACCCTTCGATAAGAATCAGACGGTTGGTGATCTGCTGGGCCAGGTCATCATCATTGGTTGCAAAAAAGCCACCCATGTTAACCAGGGCATCCTTTTTGGCACTCATGGTACAGCCATCGGCGTAGGAGAACATTTCGTTGGCAATCTCTAAAATGCTTTTATTCTCGTACCCAGGTTCGCGCATTTTGATGAAGTATGAATTCTCTGCAAAGCGACACGCATCGATATAGAAAGGGATATTATGCTTGTGGAGCAATTCAGAGGTTGCTCGAATATTGGCCATGGATACAGGTTGCCCACCACCAGAATTATTGGTGATGGTGAGCATGCCAATTGGAATTCTTTCGGCTCCAACTTGGTCAATTAACTTTGCCAGTTTGTCCACATCAATGTTACCCTTAAAGTCAGCGATAGCCTGGGTATCTTTGGCAATATCTACCACCAGGTCCACAGCCATCCCCCCATTATACTCAACATTTGCCCGGGTCGTATCAAAGTGATTATTGTTGGGGATAACCAAGTTCGGGCGGTCTTTCAGGATGGTGGAGAATAGGAGATTCTCAGCCACGCGACCCTGGTGCGTTGGAATGACGTGCTTGAAACCAAAGACCTTGTGAACCATTTTCTCAAAGTTGAAGTAATTTTTGCTACCTGCGTATGATTCATCACCCTTCATCATTCCGGCCCACTGATTATCGCTCATGGCGCTGGTTCCGCTATCTGTCAGTAGGTCGATGTAGATCTTTTCTGCAGGGATATTAAAAACATTATATCCAGCATCCTGGATGATGGTCAATCGTTCCCAGTCCGTCGTGCGGGCAATGGGTTCAACAGTTTTGATACGAAATGGTTCTGGTGGATACTTCATCTTTTTCGGACCCTCTAATAAATTAAAATGCTCATAATCTGAACATGATTGGGTAAACCAATTGGTAGGGTACCGGCCTTTCATCGTATTTGGCTGGTATCCACACGGTTTTATTAATTGCAGCAAGCGCAGCTTCATCCAAATCTGGATAGCTGGATAGCAGTAGCTGAACATCAGAAAGTGAACCATCAGCTTCAATCATTATGGAAAAATAACTCACTCCAGTTCGATTCATGCTCCTGGCCATTTCAGGATATTCCAGATTGCGGTAGAGTGTCCTAAATCCACCAACAGGTTCGGGTGAAGCATCAAGCAGTCGATAATCTTTCGCTTGAAATTCCTCGGGAAATGAGGGGTAAACGGATTGCCAACTTTCAAAGCGTGGAGATAGTTTTGCATCCAATTTCTGGTTCAACGCCATTTTTTGAATGGCTTCAGCGTATATCCAGGCAGCACTATCACCTATTCCAAGTTGTTGGTAGCACTCAACCAGAAAGGGATACGCTTCCGGGTATAAAATGGTTTGATCTGCTTTGATCACCTGCTCAAGATCTTTTCGAGCCTGTTCAAGTTTTTCCGTGTCCTTGAAAAGAATGACCTTTGCTCCACGGAAAAAATAGTAAATAGGATCCGCTCTTTCGGGTTCGGGAATATCGATACCTGCCAGTGGATTTCTTGGGGCTATACAGTTCCAGAGAACAATTGAAAACAATAAAAGCAGGATGAATCGAGATACTTTAATCATAATGTTTTACTCCCCTTTTCAAACTGGGTTTGGTAAAATTCGTTGAGCTTATCCCAAAAACCAGGTTCATGATGGCAGTCGGAATGGCCGCGCCCGGGTATTGCCCAGTACTTGATGTTTTCCGGTCTTGCTGCGTTTTTGAGTTTTTCACCCTGATCAGCTAAAACCACATTATCTTCGACACCCTGGATGATAAAAAAAGCTGAATCAGATTTGCCAATATTATTCATAGGTGCAAAAAGCTCATATTTGATACCTATCCTGCGCTCGATTTGTTTTAGCATAAACCAGATCAGTGGTCCCGGGATATGCTTATGTCTGAATGTATGTTCCATGACATCCACAGGGTGAGCGGGTGCACCCACTGTGACCACCGCTTTTATCAGCGGTGCTAATGCTGTCGCATAAATGGATCCAGCCCCTCCAATAGACAATCCAAGTACGCCAATTTTATGAGGATCTATTTGTCGAGAACTAGCATACTTTACAGCGGCGGCTGTATCCTGAGCGAACTTGTACATGGAGGCATGCCCATCGGCATCGCTGGAGCCGTGGTGTCTTGCATCAAAAGCCAATAGATTATAATTAAAAGGATGCAGGTGCTGGATATATCGGAGCATGCGTCCCAGGTTTCGATTCCATCCGTGAACCAAAATCAAGGTGGCGCTCGTTTCTGGTTGATGTTTGGCTGGAATCCACCAGCCATAGAGTGAGCGCTTATTTTCTGTGGGAAAGCGAACTTCTTCAAACGTGATTCCAAATTTCTCAGGCGTTTCAGTATGCGGTTTCAGCTTTATTGCCCACATCTTCGCGTTAAGAATACGTGTGATCAGGAGCAGCAGTACTAGGATTGAAATAATTAAAAGAAAATAGTTCATCAGGCTGCCAAACTAAAGTGGATATACGCTAAATGCCAGTCAAGCGTTTAACAAAAACCAAATGCAAAAGGTGAAATCATTACCCGGGCTAAAATCAGGCAGAAGGGGTGTTGTCAAAAAAGGCGTGCTTTATATGGAAACAAAAATCATTTTAAGGCATG
>JABMOT010000101.1 GCA_013202385.1 Fidelibacterota bacterium | reverse complement strand
CTGGAGACTTTTCTGATATCCACAATTGATGCCTCCTTGGTTGGAATGACCGCAATGACGGCTGCAGAATCCCTGGGACTTGGTGTAGTGATGATTGGCGCGATGAGAAACCACCCCAGCAAAGTTGCCGAGCTTCTCGGGCTCCCCTCAAGTGTTTATGTAACCTTTGGAATGTGCCTTGGTTGGCCCGAAAAAGACAATATTCCGCCTCAGAAATCTCGTCTGCCAGAACAGCTTGTGGTTCATCGGGAGAAATATGATAATTCCAATCCGGTTGATCTGATAAAGCAGCACGATCTTGAATTGGGCGAGCACTATGCCTCTTTAGGCAAAAACATCCAGTCTGCAGCCTGGTCTGGTCCAATTACCCGAAACTTAAGCGGGGGCATGCGATCCGAGAATTTGGGTATCCTGAAAAAAATGGGATTTGATATTTGCCCTGATTCTGTGGGAGGAACGAGTATGTTGCCGGTCTAAAAATCCCTCTGATGCCCAAGAGGGAAGCAGCACCGAGCTTATTGGTGGTACTATTATTTTGCTAACTAGACAGGGTTGACCGCTCTAATTTAAACGACATACATATTTTTAAAAAAGGTAATGGCTTCCAAAATGAGCTTTAGAAATGTCCCTGTTAAAAATTAAGCTAAGAAATTGGAAAGCTTCGATTTCGGATCGCGGATTTACTCTGATCGAAATAATATTTTCGGTTACTCTGATGTCAATTATCGCCATGGGGACTGCCCAGTATATGGTCTATTCTAGATGGGATATCGATCGTGGGATTCGAAGGCAATTAGCCTGGATTAATATGGCTTCCCGCATGGAACAGGCTGTTGATTACGGTTATTCAGCTCTGCCAGATAGCCTACCCGAAACGAATTCACAAATTTCGATTAATAGTTTAACTGCCTTTCGATCCACAGTTGTTACTGGGATTGATGACGCTATTGACGGACTTTCACCTTCAGATGTAACATTGCCCGATTATTACATGATAAAAATTTACATCTCCTGGTTTACTGTTGGGAATGTAAGTGATAGCCTCACGGCCTATATATCAGACGAAATGGGCTGGGATTATTGATGCAGCTTCCTACCAACAGGGGAACAACGCTGGTTGAATTGATGATCGCAGTTGTGATATCAAGTATCGTCGCCATTGGCTTTTCTTCAGTACTTATGTTCACCCGTAATATGTATAGGGACACAGTTCTCCGTTCACAGATGAGTCAGGATGCCTACATTGTTGACCAATATGTAAGAAAAAAACTCACCAGACAGGTGGCAGACTCCTTAAAGATTTTTGCTAATGCAAGCGATGAAATAGCCGGCACAACCTCAAGTTCTGGGACAATCTTGCGATCAGTTAGAACGGACAGTACGGTGGATCATGTATCATTAAGTGGAAGTAAGCTGTTATGGAAAATTGATTCACTCTCGCACAACCCAATAGATTCAGATGTATCACAATTATTGTTTTCTGAGTATACAGGCTTTAGCAAAAAGATGTTGACCATTACCATGGCCATGACTGTTGAAGAAGATAGCTTGGAATTAGCCTGGGATGTCGCCATTCGAAATTAAAACATCTTAGTTTTTAAGAAGACTCCATTTTATCTGCACTCTTATTTTCCGCCAGCTCAAAACGTTGCCCTTCCCATTCTCCCGGTGCAACTAAAGAAAAAAAACGTCAAAACATTTCGCATAATTTTAAAATATTTATTTTTCAGTATTTATTTGCCAATATTGTTCTATCTGAATCCTAAAAATAGAATTACAGGCTAATTAATCTTTTCTCTGATTTATTGAAGAATCAACAATTCTGTCATATTTATAATACATTTGGTAAAATTCGAGCAATTCTAGAAACAATTCAAAAGGCGACACATGATATCACTAAATGTTATTTTCAAAATAAGCTAGAGCCAATAAAGTATTGTAATATATAAATATAGATCATATTGAGTTTGTAAGATATGAGGTCGTAATAGTTGATTGATTTATGGAATCTAAATTCAATCATGACAATCTATGTAATAATATGACACAATTCGCCTGAAAATTGTAATATTTTGCGACGAATTTCAACAAATACTGTGCAGTAATTCAAAATAAAATATTATGTAAACTATTGATATATAATATGTTGAAAGGTTATTAAAAATTATGGCATAACTTTTGAATTATAAGGCGGACATGACTCGGAATTTCACAGCCTCAAAAAACTTAAAATCGCAAATAAGTGTTTCCTTGTGTATATTGAATAGATGCGCCCAGGACGAGAATAGTATAATTATGAGAACCGTGTAAATGTATATCGTTGCAATAATGATATCCGCTGTGATTTTCAGCGTTACGGGTCTCGGCGTGTTAAATTTAGCTGCGACGGTTAATCTAGATACCCAAACTGCAGTCCAGGCAGTCCAGGATAGAGTGGAAGTAGAATCATTTGCCAATGTTGCCATGTGGAGATTAAATACAGGTGGCGATAGTCTAGGAACATTTAGCTCAGGCGATTTATCCGCGAGTTATGATAGTGTATCAATGGTACTTACGATCAACAAAACGACTGAAGCATTGAACACCGGTCTGCTATTAAGCCTTGAAGAAGATTCGCATTTTAAACGAGCTGTCGCTACTCAAACTTATATCGATTACGCCAGTACGATCACAAATAGCGAACCGGAACATCAGCTTCGAAATAATATTGGTTTTCTTCCTGAAGTTGATTTCCAATATTTTATTGACAATGCAGCCAATGTGCGTTGGATGTGGAATGATCATATCCATGATGGGGACCTGGTAGAAGGTATAAACATTTTTTATGGCGATAACCTCACCATTCATGATGTAGATGTGGAGAACGCAACTCTGGTATTCACCGGTCGCTATATTTATGTTCAGGATAATGTTAAAATAAAAGCTCCAATAGTGAATGGGACGCCCCAACCCGCAATCATTCTGATGAACGAATACTCAGATTTCCATCTTGACCAGGGGTATGGTGACGAGCTTTATATAGCTGGTGCGATTTTTTCAAAAGGTCATGTAAGATTACATGAAGGCTCATTCAGTGGACCGGTTGTTGCCCAACATGCCAGAATTTGTAGGGCTATTGATATGCTTGATAACGAATATCCTGAATACTATGCCTGGAATGCTGGTTTTGGTGCCTATGAGGATTATGACTGGCCAAAACAAATCGCACACTGGGAACCAATCGATTAATCCAGACGCCTTATAGTCGGCACTTTTTACAACAATCTTTCAAATGAGTCCTATCATTGGACTTTTTTTATGTCAAGTCCTGCCGATGTTATACAATATCCGATTTCCCATCACATGCTGTAACAGCTGATTCAGAATATTCATGCAATTTATCTTCACCAATATCTAATGCGGACTAAAATAGTCATATAATTATGACTTATTTTAGTTCTGATGTCATATATTGATGCAATCAAAAGTGTAGCTCGGGTAGCTGTTCATGAGATGGGCTGGCAGACGGTCTCTGAAGTTTAGTGTAATCATCCAACCTAAAGCTATGTAATACATTAACATATAGACGAACCTATAATTTAGTATTGCCTATCGTTTGGTGCAACAAACGGCCGTATTTTAGTTGGCATATATGTTGACTATAGAAGGGGTTGGGCTAAAATGGATAGGAAGTGAGAGAATATTCAAGTCATGCAGAGTGAAGCAAATATGAGTAGAGCCAACCTGCACTGGATTATAGTCCTGTTGGGTCTGTTTGTTATGCTTTTATCGAGTATTTCTGCCCAGCCTGCTGGCTATGAGCACCGGAAATTAATCACACTGAATAGCTCCCAGATTAACGGATCAGTCGCCCATACAAATTTTCCAATTATGGTTAAACTCTCCGATGTAGATCTAAAATCCACCACGAACGGGGGAGGTGTGGTCAGTCCCTCTGGCTATGACATCCTATTCTCCCAAAAAGACAGCTCCACCCTTTTGGACCATGAACTTCAGAATTATAGTGCTTCGACAGGTGATCTCCTCTGTTGGGTCAGATTTCCATCGCTTTCTCCAACTGTGAATGATACCATCTTTTTGTATTACGGCAAAACCGGGATTTATTCTGATCAGTCTGTTACGAGTACATGGAATGCCAACTACCTCGGTGTATGGCATCTTGAAGATTTGACTGACTCCTCGCCTAATGGCAATACTTTTACAGACCACAGCACTGTCACAAACTCATCTGGATATCTTGGGAGCGCCAGGGAATTTGATGGGGATGGTGATGATCTAGAGGATTTGAACGGTGCTACCTATTTGAATGGCTTATCCAATCTTTCCATTTCATTATGGGCCAAAGCAAACGCAATAGGGACAGATCGTGGTTTGTTCTATGGTGATGATCCAGATGCATCAGAGAGACGCGTTGGTTTAAGACATGACGCCAGCGGTGACAATGGGGGTCAGGCAAACGTGTTCCGATCTGCAATGAGAGTAGACAATGCCGGTACAACACGAAATCAGCGTTCCCAATCCAGCACTAGCTCAGCAACGGCCAATTGGCAACACCTGACACTCACACGTTCTGATGGAACTGCAACCAATCTCTATATCGATGGCGGATACGATACTCCCTCCTGGGATAACCTTAAAGCTGGCGTTACCACCCAGAATTCAAAATTTCTCCTTGGGAAAGGTTCAAATGACGGGGCCACCAGTTCCTGGGCCGGCCTCATTGATGAAGTTCGTGTTTCCAATGTTGAACTCTCTGTCGATTGGATTTCTACAGAATACAATAACATGACTGCACCTGGGAGTTTTCACACCGTCTCAGTTGACAATGAACTCCCATATTTGACAGATATTGAAGCCACACCACTTTCATATCAGGAGAATGATCCTGCCACACAAATTACGGGCGCTATAGTCTGTCATGATTACAATGAGTTCTTTCTGGATAGCGCCAATATACAGATTACAGGTAATTACCTGGGCACTGAAGATGTTCTGGCCTTTAGCACAAATTATGGAATCTCGGTATCCTCCTGGCAGGTGGGTACAGGTATTCTGCGTCTGGTTGGCAATGCTTCTCTGGCGAACTATACGGCGGCCCTGCAAGAGGTGACTTTTCAAAATTCAAATCCTTCACCCTCGACATTAACACGAACGGTGAGCTTTAGCGTTAGCGATGGGACCGGATTTAGTGCGTCCGTTACACGGGACATCACCATGAACGCTCTTAATAATGCCCCTGTTTTATCAAGTATCGAAGGAACGACCCTGGCGTATATCGATGGTGATCCTGACACCATTATCACAACCGCGATCAGTATTTCTGATGCCGATGATGCCTATCTCGATTCGGCCTGGGTCACCATCTCAACAGGTTATGTGAGTGGTGAAGATAAACTACTTTTTACGACTGCAAACGGTATCAGCAGTTCCTGGAGTAGTGTGTATGGTATCTTGACCTTGAGCGGGTCGGCAACGAAAGCCAATTATCAATTAGCACTACGATCTGTTAGCTATGACAACCTGAATCCTGATCCGGTTGAGACGACGAGGACGATTGATTTCTATGTAAGTGATGGTTCGGCTCATAGTGATACTTTAGCTCGAAATTTAAGTGTGACCGCTATAAATGATGCTCCCATCCTTGCTGGGATGGAGGCGGCAGGACTGGTCTATAACGCAGGTGCTGGTGCCATTGTCCTCACTGATTCAATTACAGTATATGATGGCGACGATGTGCTCATCGATAGTGCTCGAGTACAAATCACTACAAATTATATATCCAGCGAAGACGTTTTGGCCTACAGTACGGTATACGGAATCACCGGTGTATGGTATAGTGGTGTCGGATTATTAGTCCTCACCGGTAGCAATTCAATGGCCGATTATGAAATCGCCTTGCGTACAATTACCTATGAAAATATTCAACCCACCCCACAGACATCTACCCGGGTGATTACCATTACAGCAAGTGACGGTCTGCTCTATAGTAATGGTGTCACCAGATCCATCTCATCTGGGGCTCCAGCGACCATCTCTGGCCTGGATTTATGGTTGAATGCAAATGAAGGTGTTTATTCAAATGGGGCAGGAACCACCCTGGCAATCGATGCTGATCTCGTGCAGGTTTGGAAAGATCAGAGCGGTAATGGACGGGACTTTGTCGACAATGGCGGGCAACCAGTGCTACAAACTGGTGTCGTAGGCTTAAACGGAGCAAGTGGTGTGGAGTTCTCAGGAACGGGGACTGCAGGAATGGTTGATGGCGATGGCGAACTGTATATGACGCCCCTTTCCGAGTTTACCACTTTCTTTGTTGTGCAGTCATATTCGACAGGCACAGATAAGGGCCTCATGATGCTCCGCAATCCCGGAAACGGCGATAAGGAGTATACTGTACGCTATGACGCCATTGGTGACAATGGTGCTCAAACAAATGTCATCAAAGTAGCTGTTGGCTCTGATATAGTAGCAAATGAGCTGGAAAGCATAGGACAGATTCAAACCACAGATCCCCAGGTGATCTGTCTCGATTGGAAAAGTGGTCTCGTTTGGGATTTATACATCGATGGTGTGCTGAACAACCCCTCCTATTCTGGATCACCCCCTACCGGCACCGTTGCCACAGGCGCGAAGTTTTTATTAGGTCGCGGACCCCAGGATGCAACCACAAGTTGGGATGGATTGATGGCTGAGGTTATTCATTATGGGAAACATCTGTCTGATAGTGAACGGGAAACCATAGAGGATTATCTTGCTCAGAAGTATGCGATCAGTATGCGGCTTCTATCTCCAGCCACCGGTGGGGACTCCCTCTCTGCTGATGATGCCAACACAACATTTACGACCCTGACAGGTCCGCGTATAACTGAAGACATCTCGGGAGAATTGACTTCGGGGGGAACTATCATCCTCAATGCTCCTGCTGGATTTGAGTGGGACAATACAGGCACCTTACCGTCAGTAACTGTTCAGAAAGCCTATGGTGTATCAACAGCGTTGGCTCTTTCCTACACATCCAGGACCAGCTCAACAATCACTTTTACTGTGAACACACCTTCAAACGTTGGGAGTCAGCCAGGAGAAGTCACATTCAGTGGAATCCAGGTCAGGCCTACATCAGCGATTGTGCCGAGTACCGGGGATATTACAAACTCAGGCACTACTGGTCCCGGTGGTGCCACGAATCTGGGGACACTGACATTAATTGCCGGAACTCCAAACAAAGTTGCCTACACCCAGGAACCAGCCAATGGCAGCACGAATGTGACATTATCTCCAGCTATTCAGGCGGAGATTCGAGATGCTAATGATAATGTAATTCAGCAAGCTGGTACAGCAGTGAGTATTGCTATTTCCACTGGGACTGGAAATCTAACTGGCAGTACGATGTTGAATTCCGATGCCCAGGGTTCCGTTTCATTTAGTGACCTGGCCATTGATGCCAATGACACTTTCCAACTCAGCGCTTCAAGCTCGGGGTTAACTTCAGCTGTAAGCAGTAATTTTACGATTACAACCCCCGGTCAATTCACCACCTTCTTAATCGAGAAGACCAGTGGGGGAAATGTCCTAACCCAGGATGCCGGAGTGGACTTCAATGTCAAAATATCAGCCGTCGATGGCACGCAAACCCCGGATGTAAACTTTACAGGTACAGTTGATATTACATCCACTGGAATTCTGAGTAATGGGAGTGGAACGACTGCCGCATTTACCGCAGGTGTGTTAAGCTCACATACGCTGGCTATCAGTAGTGTTGGAAACTTTACCCTCACTGCCACAAATACATCTGGATCAGAGAATGGCACCAGTAACAGCTTTACAGTTCAATCCGGAGCAGCAAGTGCTGTCACGTCAACCATAACTGCCAATCCAACGGTTTTAAAAAATGATGCTTCAAGCACCTCGACGATCACTGTACAGCTTAAAGATGCAGGTGGAAATAATAAATCGACAGGTGGAGAAACCGTTAACCTGGTGGCTACTGCCGGAACACTCCTGGGGTCTGTGGTCGATCATAGTGATGGAACTTATAGCCAATCTTTGCAATCATCTTCTCTGGTTGAGTTATCTACGATTACAGGTGTTCTGAATGCGGTAGGGATGACCGATGATGCATCGGTTCAGTTTAATGCTTATACGCATATCTGGGAGAGCGATCCGGGAAATGATCCTTATACCAGTGATTGGAATGATGCCTTGAATTGGGATAATGGTATTCCAACGCTGACATCCGCCGTCCTCATTCCTACTAATCCTGCTCAAGGGACAAAATATCCCACGATCTCCACTGATAATCTCCAGGTGGCCTCCCTATCAATTGAATCCGGCGCAGATGTTACGCTCTCGGGCAGTATCAGTTTTGATATCCTGGGCGACTTGGCTGGTGCTGGAGATATCAACGGTGGTTCCTTGGATACGATTAGAGTAGCTGGAGATATGGGGATCGCTACCAGCGATATTCAATACGTTGAATTTGACGGGGGTTCTCTGCAAACTGTGACCAGTCCTTTGAGTTATACAAATATTTCTGTTGATAACGCGTCTGGGGTCAGGGGAGTGGGTAATTTTGAAGTTACTGGAACGCTGAAACTCATCACTGGCAGTTTAATTGTCCCATCGGGATATTCACTCATCGCAAATACAAAAACAATCACCTCAGGAAATATTCGTTCTGAACGGGAGCTTACTGGAGACACTGGCTGGCGCCTTCTTGCGTCACCAGTTTCATCTACCTACGGGGATTTATTTAACAACATTTTCACGCAGGGCTATACAGGCTCTGATTCTGCCCTCGGTTCCCCATCTGTTTTATGGTACGATGAAACCTACACTGGCGCAGGAAATACAGACAACCAACGTTGGCGTCAACCTTCGAATTCAACCAATGCCACGACGGCAGGTCGCGGGTTATTTGTCTATGTCTTTGGATCCATTGTCGGGGAGGATGCCTATTCAGATCCATTGCCAATTACGCTTGATGTGAGTGGCGATGAAGATGAAGGAACAGCGGGAGTATTCGATTTTGGAGTTACTTACACCGCTTTAGCAGATACAGGTTGGAATCTCGTTGGGAATCCCTTTGCTGCGACCATTGATTGGGATGATGTGGGTTGGACAAAAACCAATATGGATAATGTCATTTATGTCTGGGATCATTCAGCAAACTATGGAGCAGGGGAATACCTGACCTGGAATGGGGCTGCTGGATCGCTGGGTAGTGGGTTAATTCCACCCTTTCAAGGTTTTTGGGTAAAAGCCAACGCCGCTGCTCCTGTGCTTAAGGTTCCCAAGACCAGCAAAACTACGGGTGGTGTATTTTATAAGCAGGCGGAATCACTCCCCTTAATTACAATCATGATCGAAGCGGATACTCTGGCAACCACGACCTTCCTTGATTTTAATGACAAAGCTTCGAGAAATAAAGATGGACGAGATGCTTATTATCTCATACCGCCTACGGATACCTATCTTGAACTGTATTCGATAAGCCA
Organism: Fidelibacterota bacterium; assembly: GCA_013202385.1. Classification (GTDB taxonomy): domain Bacteria; phylum Fidelibacterota; class UBA8477; order UBA8477; family JABMPR01; genus JABMPR01. The sequence goes on along the minus strand of JABMOT010000101.1, from coordinate 30,493 downwards.
TGATCATAGTCCATTGGCCATTCAAAGTCATCCCTATCGTTTTGGCCGCCCTGTAGAAATTCCTTTATCGGTTGCTGGCTATGTGAATAGCGAATCCCTGGGTGGCACGTATAGATTGAGCTGGCCGAGAGTTGAAGGAATCCATGAAGAATGGACCATGACGTTGGAAGATTTGGAAACAGGAGCTATTGTGGACTTCGAAAGTGCCGATTTTTATGAATTTGAACTTTCGGGTCAGTTGAACAAACGCTTGAAATCGCTGATGCCTTCAGCCGATCTGATAAAGAGAAAACCATTCTCTCTTAGAAAAATTGCGGCCTCTAAAAGTCCACGTTTCCTGATAAAGATTGATCCTGGCGATGCATTTCCAGAAATACCAAAAGAATATGCCCTCGACCAAAATTATCCGAACCCCTTCAACGAGGGCACTGTGATACCGTTTTCGCTTCCCCTGGAAGCCACTGTTTCAGCCACAATATTTGACATTCGTGGACGCGAGATTGAACGCATTATTGACAACCAATATTACCAGGCCGGAAAATATCAGTTGAACTGGTTGGCTTCTGGCAGAAGTAGTGGCATTTATTTATGTCATTTGACTATTGGAAATATAAGATTCACTAGAAAGATGATATTATTAAGATGACTCCTATGAAAAAATTGATGATAATAGCTGTATTGTATCTAGCTCCCCTCTTCGGGCAGGGAACCTCAAGCTCTGTGAGTGTAAAGGTTACCGCCAATGTGGTGCAATTTATAGAAATGATCACTCTGGCAGATATTGATGTAGGGACCGTCATTCCCAGCGAAGATATGCTGCGTCTGGACCCCAGAACAGATCAGGGAGCCGGTATAATCCTGGTTCAGGGTTACGCTGATGCTTCTATTCAAATCAGCTATTCTGCTCAAGTTGAGATGGTTAATTTGAGCACGCAAACACCATTGACTGTGAATTACTCAGTGAGCGGGAATGGTGAAAATCTGCAATCCGCCTCAACACTTTTTACGAGTAATCCAGAAACTGTCGCCCTCAACGATAAGGGTGAATACTACCTTTATATTGGTTGTGCTTTCAGTTTGCTCGATCTGGTACCCGGTACATATGATGGTGATTTTGTAATAGAGGTTGATTACAATTGATGCGCATTATGGATATAAATCACGACACTATTCATCCTGGGACTTGACTGACTATGAAATATCTTGATCTCATGAGAATTCCAATAAGATTTATTTTATCCGTATTCCTGATCATTGGTTTAACTCAAAAAATCCAGGCTCAGGTAATCCAATTCAGCGTACATGTGGCAAGTAGCCTAAATGCCTCTAAAGATCAGGACATGGACCTGGGGACCGCCATATCAGGATCAGGATTGTCACAGGTAAATCTCGGTGATCCAGGTATGGGCATTTTTTCTATTACAGGAAACGAGGAGCTGGATGTAATCGTAACTTTGACAGCACCCGCAAATCTCACCCACACAGGTGCCTCAGCAGATGTAATTCCTTTCACCTTGGAATTTGCTTACGCCAATCGGGGTGTAAATGACGTGAACCAGGCTGTTGCAGGTACGGGAGGAACTGCCCGTTTTCAGATGCGACAACGAGACTCAGGACCTGCAGGTGCTCCTCCAACACCACCCAGTGCACACTACACAGCAGCGAATGAAACTGCTTATATTTACATCTATGGTTCAATGACTGTTGGCAACATTGATCCTGGCACCTACTCAGGTGATGTTGACCTCACGATCACTTATGATTAATTCGATTTAATCAAATTAAAACGTATTGCTCTAAGCGCGTCCAAAATTTGAACCGCAAAAGGGAGGTGTAATAATTTTAAACATGATAAATACTGTCACTGTCTTATTTGTATGACGATGAAGCATTACTCGTTTATAAAAATAACAATATAAGTACTGTATTAACATGCAGATATCGACAGTATTCAATTTTGGCACGGCATTTGAATTATTATCGAATCGTTATGCGGAAGACACACACAAAATTTGCAGTTAAAGAAGAACCTAAGAAGGGTATTATCATGAAAAAATTATTATTGTCAGCTTTAGTATTAACCATCGCTTTATCAGGAACAACCATGTTTGCTCAGAGTCCAAATGCCACAGCAACAACTACTGCCACCATACAGGCTGCAGCAAGTATTGCAAAAGATGCGGACATAGATTTTGGCGCAATCTTAGGAGACGCTGTTACACCAACAATTGACCCAACCTCTGCTGTATCACACTCAGGGCTTCTGGGAACCCCAACAATTGGAGAGTTTACAGTGACTGCTTATGATGGTGCATCAGTCGTCGTTTCACTGAATGCAGCCACAACTACCTTGAGTGCAGATGCTGGAACAACAACGCCAATTACTTATACTCCTACGCTTGCCGACCATGTAACAAGCCAAGGAAGTGCAACTAGTTTTACAAGTGGTGGAACTATCACTGGATTCTCAGGTACATCAACCCATAAGATTTTCGTTGGTGGCAACCTGACCATGACAGCTGGTGGCGGCGCACTCACAGGTCTGAGCTCAGGTGTCTATACTGCAGCAGCAGGTGCTGGCAATATTCAATTGAATGTTATCTATAACTAAATTCTAATATCTCTAATCATTTTAAAAAGGACTGCGATTTTCGCGGTCCTTTTTTTGATGTAGGACAGGGATGAATCACATTGGCTTCGACTCAAATATTCCTTAATATGCATTGCACTATATGAATAATTGGAATATTTGATTTTTTTGAGGAGAGGGGTTAGCCCATGAAAAAGAGTCTATCTATTGTATTGGTTTGTCTATTTCTTGCTGTGACTGCTATGGGTCAAGTTACTATTTCCCCCATGTCACTTTTCCTAGATAGCAAAAAACGCTTTGAAACAGTTTTAATCATGAATACTACGACTGAACCGCAGGAAGTGAAATTGAAGTGGCAATTTGGTTATCCAATCACCGATGACCAGGGTATCATTTCCATGGTTTATGATGATAGCCTGAATCAAGCCAAATACTCAGCTGCAGATTGGATTCGAGGCTTCCCCAAAAATTTCGTGCTCCAGCCAGGCGCAAGACAAACTATTCGCGTTACAATAAAAGCACCGCGTGGTCTTGAAGATGGCACCTACTGGTCAAGATTGGTTACCAACTCCAGTGCACTGAGTAAGGATGTTGGTGAAACAGTGGTTGAAGGAATCCAAACCCAGATTAATTTTCAGTTCAATCAGATTACATCCGTTTTCTATAAACACGGTGCGGTAACAACAGGTCTTGAATTAACTGAAATTACTAATAATCTTGAAGATATGAATTTAGTGGTTCTGGTTGATTTGAAAAAAAAAGGTAATTCACCTTTCCTGGGAACCATGGAATCAAAAATCTATGATGCCTCGGGTGAAGTTGTAAAGAGCAAATATGTATTTGTCTCCATCTATTTCGATGGAAGGCATCGCATGAAATTTGACATAAGTGATCTACCCAAGGGCAGCTACAATGTTGATGTAACCTTTTTGGGTAATCGGACTGATATACCCAGTGCAGACATTATCCCTGCTAAAGCCGTGTCACGGCGAGGCAGTTTTACCAAACTTTAGTGAAATCCGGCAAATACTTACTCCTAATCGTAACACTCTTCACCCAACTTTCTGGTGCTTCCTGGTTTCAAAATGAGGATCCCGAGATTGTAGAAGATGAAGTATACCTCTCCTTTCGTTACCAAGGCGTAATAGATAATATCATTGTTGCCTACTTTGATGGCGAAAGATTCTACCTGCCCGTTACAGAACTATTTGACCATTTTGGCATAAATTATGAATTAAATCCCGCAAAATATTCTGTTAGCGGATTTTTCATTAAAGATAACATCAAATATGTGCTCGACTTTGATCGTAGATTTGCACAATTTCAAGATGAAGTATGGATGCTTGATGCCAACGATTATAAAGTAAAAGAATTAGATTTCTATATTGCTCCAGCAGTATTTAATAAGGTCTTTGGTCTTGATATTAAGGTGGATTTAGCCCAATTGACCATAAAGCTTGAAACTGCTCACCAGCTACCAATTGTAACACGCTACAAACGTCGCCATCAGAGAGAATTAAAGCAAAAATATTCCGCAGAAAATCGTAATGCGACCTATGAATTGCTGTCAGATAGACAAAGTCGCGTTCTGGATGGCGGACTCATGGATTATTCCATGTACAATACATTTTCCAGGAGCAACCAAACCGTCAATCTGAATATAGGGGTTGGAGGCGAAGTCCTCTATGGGGATATGCAGGGAAATATTACTGCTTCTACAAGTAGATACGGCAACTCATTTGCCTCTAGAGATATCCGGTGGCGCTATGCGGATCAATCCTCACCATGGTTTTCTACAGTAACTCTGGGTCAGCAACGTACGATTGGATTGAATAGCCAGACTTTCCAAGGTGTCAATGTGACCAATGAGCCACTGGTTCAAAAGCGGAGTTATGACACATATGTAATTGATGGGAATACTGAACCAGAGGCTGAAGTAGAACTTTTTCAGGATGGTCTGCTGGTTGATGTGACCGCTGCTGACGATATTGGTTACTATCGCTTTTTAGTACCCCTGAACTACGGAGTCTCCGACTATAAAACCCGGATATATGCAAAGCAGGGACGAATCATTGAGAGTGATCGCATTATCCAGATCCCATTTAGCTTTTTACCAAAGAAGGAAGTTAGATACGGAATAAATGCTGGTCGTATTATTTCAGAGGAAAAAGGCTGGAAGGATCAGGAGACAGTTTTTACTGGTACCGCAAACATGGGTATCACAAATTGGCTTACAGCAGGTCTGGGGATTGAATATATCGAACAGTCAAATCAAAATAGACCAGTATTCTATTCCCGTATCTCATCTCGCATTGTCAACGACATCCTGGTTAATCTTGACATTGCGAAGGACAATTTCACCAAAGTGACCGTGAGAGGTGTTGGACCAAACGCGTCCTCTATATCAAGTGAATATTCATATTATAATAAATCGAGCATATATAATACCCTCCTGCTCAAGCATCGGTTTTCAAGCAATATTTTCCTTCCGTTTCAAATTGGAGCAACCCGTTTCTCGGCAAGGGGAACCATCGGCTGGCAGAATCGTGCAGGTGAAAATAAATACGATTTGTCCACCGATGTGAACCAATTGTTAAGGCATTTAAGGTTGAGGCTAGGAGCTAGAGAAAGTCACATATTTTCTGGAGAAGCACATTATATATCCAGTGAAGTTCAAATGGGTGCTGTATACACGATACCCAGATTACCCCGCTTTCATTCGCTGATTAGAGGAAGCTATTTCCGCTTGGATCTGGCATACAATACGAACAATGGTCTCTGGGACAATATGCAGTTCCAATTTATCAAGCAGCTAAGCTCAACCCTCAAATTTCAATCCTTTTATACCTATGATTTTGGAAATAGCAATAAGTCCATAGATCTTGGCATTGTATGGGATTTTGACAAATTTAGATCAGGGGTGAATCTTAGATCGGGTCGATCTACAACATCAGTTTCCCAGTCCATCAGAGGATCAGTAGCATTCGATCGTAATTATGGAAAAATGCTCTGGGACAATAGACAACAGGTCGGTCGTTCCGGGGTGAGTATTCGTATGTTCATGGATGATGATAATTCTGGTACCTATGATGATGGTGAGGAAGTTATCCCTGGAAATGCACTTACCATCGAAGGGGCATCAAGTAGACAGATAAAAAAAGATGGGGTCACTCGGATGACGCAGCTACAAGCATATCGTAGGTATAATTTTCATGTGAATGAAGCCCGGGTGAATAATCCGATGTTAGTCGCCAGTAAGAAAGATTTCTCTGTAATTATGGACCCTAATCGCTACAAACAACTTGATATACCATTTTATGCAACAGGAGTTATTGATGGTATTGTTGAAAAAGTCCAAAATGGTGAATTTGTACCTATCTCCGGACTGAGAATTCATATTGTCAATGAATTCAATGGGTTTAATGAAACCGTAAGGACGTTTGGTGATGGGGCTTTTTATTCAATGGAGATTCCACCAGGTGATTATGTAATGTGGATCGATGAGTCTCAATTAGAATTTCTTGGAATGGTCTCAAAGCCTGAAAAACGATATTTTACTGTTCATCCCAGCGCTGATGGGGATTTCGTAGAGGGACTAGACTTTCTTCTGGAATAACCCCTCGACAAAGGATTGATTAAAATTGCGGCGGCGGAGCTGGTTTGTTCCCCAATACCGTTTCGATCTTTTCCATCACTTCAGTAGTCAGCACAGGAAGGGCGTCCAATGCCTTCAGATTCTCAGTCAGCTGAGACATTTTCGAAGCACCCAGAATGACGGTACTCACGTTTGGATTTGCAGCACACCAGGCCAGAGACATATTGGTCAGGGAGTGTCCAATTTCATCAGCGATTTTCTGCAGCTCACCAGCTTTACGAATCTTCTCCTGCCCGTCAGCTGATTCAAACATTCTTTTAAGCCAACCATAACCGGGCAGGTGCACCCTGGAATCAGCAGGCAGTCCCTGGCTATATTTTCCCGTCAATAGTCCGGAGGCAAGGGGTGACCAGATGGTCGTACCGAGTCCAATTTCACTATAGAGACGTCTATAATCCGATTCCACCTTATCTCTACGAAACATATTGTACTCAGGTTGCTCCATGGCAGGTGGAATGAGTCCGTATTGCCGGGCTACGCCGTAGGCCTCCATGATCTGTTGAGAGTCCCATTCAGAAGTGCCCCAATACAAAACCTTACCCTGGTGAATAAGGTCGTTCATGGTTCGTACCGTCTCTTCAATCGGTGTTGATTCATCGGGTCTATGACAGAAAAAGAGATCAAGGTATTCAACCTGTAAACGCTTTAGCGCAGCATGACAAGCATCGGTAAGGTGCTTGCGACTCAATCCTCTCTGAGTCGGGAGCTGCCCACCCCAGAACGCTTTCGATGAAACAATATAGGTATCGCGTGACCAGGCCAATTTCTTAAGCGCAGTACCCATGATTTCTTCAGAAGCTCCATCAGCGTAAACTTCGGCGTTATCAAAGAAATTGACTCCAGCATCATATGCAGTTTTCATCATTTCTTCGGCAAGGGATACATCAACCTGGGCTTTAAAGGTGACCCATGATCCAAATGAAAGCGTACTTACTTTTAAGCCTGATCTTCCTAAACGACGATATTCCATATTCTCTTTCCTCTATTGGATAAATAATTAATTCCCACCGAAAGAATATAGAAGGGACGGGAGAATTCCAAATGTGAGAATTGTATATACGGTCTATCAGTGAAAGTGCCTCCCAAGATGTTGTCCTATTATTATGATTGTTGAATAGAATTCTATTTGATAAATAAAACCAAAGTTATTGCAGAGAATCCCGCTTTTCCCTTGACTTGGCTAAGTCAAACCCTATTTTTTCAAAAATCAGTCATTCATGGCTAAAAAAATTGACATGCACTTCACTGGAATCCGTATAAGGGGATAGAAATGAACAAGTTAGCAGTTACACTCCTGATCAGCGCACTTTTCCTGGGCTCATGTTCAACCATGAGTTTTATACCTACAGAGGGTGGAGCTGCAAAGTTTAATCTTGCCACCGTCGGATATGTCCAAGCGCAGGCTGAGGCTCAAAAAGCAGAATTGATCGAAAATTTAGCTAGCAATATGAGCAGTGTTTTAGATTCACTCCTCCAAGAGGATAGAGCAGAATTGATTAAACTTAGTGCTCAGCTGGATTCATTGGATGCAGCTCTTCTCGTATTTTCTGCCCAGATTGATTCCGCTGAACTGAGGACTGAACAATCTTTAGTGACCATGTCCAAAGAGCTTACAACGGTGAAAACAAATGCCAGCAGTACTCGAATGGTAATTCGTAGAATTAATGACAATATTGATAATTTGCCCGTAAAGACATTAGAAACTTTTAATGAAGCCATCAATGCATATCTCAATAAGGAAGAGGCTCCAACCGAATAGGGTGTTCTTCCCTTTCTGATAACTTCCCAAAAGTCCCCTGGCTGAATAAAGCGGGGGACTTTTTTTTATTAAAACATGTTAGATAAGCTTGTGTTTTCTGGAGAATAATTATGCGTAAATCTGTGATACTCATATCCGGTGTAAATGGCGAAATCGGTCATGGTCTGGTTCGTTCGCTATCTGGAAAGGGCATCCAAAACATCATTGGCATTGATTTAAGTATGGCTGATGAATTTGTATTGAGTAGAACGCAGAATTGTATTATAGGCAATATATTGGATCGTAATCTATTGGAGCGGATCAATGCTGAATATGAGATTGAAGGCATTTATCACATGGCTGCCCTGCTAAGTACGCGAGCAGAATTTTCACCGGTAATTGCTCATGAGGTTAATGTTGACGGTACCTTAAACCTATTAGACTTAGCCATGGAGCAGGCTCAAAGTCGCGGGGGATCAGTCAAATTTTTCTTCCCCAGTTCGATTGCTGTTTATGGTCTGCCCAGCCTTGAGCAAAAGATCAAAGCTGGTGCTATTCACGAAGATGATTTTCGCTATCCCCAGACCATGTACGGATGTAACAAACTGTACTGTGAAAGCCTGGGTACTTACTATAGCCATTATTACAAACGCCTCGCAGCCCACGATTCTAAGGGTCTTGTGGATTTTCGAAGCATCCGTTTTCCTGGAATAATCAGTGCTCAAACTTTACCTGCTGGAGGTACCAGTGATTATGCGCCAGAGATGATCCATGCGGCAGCAAAGGGCGAACACTACGATTGTTTTGTCCGTGAAGATGCTACAATTCCTTTTATGACCATGAGCGATGCCATCCTGGCAATTGATAAGCTAATGACCGCACCTCAGGAAAAACTGACCAAGATGGTTTATAACATCAGGGCCTTCAATCCGTCTGCAGGGGAAATATTTAGAATTATAAAACGCTACTTCCCAGCTGCTGATGTCAATTTTGTAATTAATGATAACCGTCAAGGCATCATCGATAGTTGGCCAGCTGATGTTAATGATAATCTTGCTCGCAAAGACTGGGGATGGTTACCCACTCATGATTTTGAAAAAGCTTTTTCTGAGTATTTAATCCCAGAGATTCGGAGTCGTTATGAACACAGCTAAACAACGATTAATAGCTGAGCTTGATGCCATAAAGTCTGCTGGTTTATTTAAGGCGGAGCGCGTTATCGAGTCTCAACAAAGTGCTGAAATAAAAGTTGCTGGCTCCACTGTCCTAAATTTTTGTGCCAATAACTATCTGGGCCTGGCAAATCATCCAACGCTCATCAAGGCTGCCCAGGATGGCCTGGCAGAATGGGGCTTTGGTCTGAGCTCTGTCAGATTCATCTGTGGAACTCAAAGTATTCACAAAAAACTCGAAGCAAAAATATCCCAATTTTTGGGTATGGCTGATACCATCCTTTATTCTTCGTGTTTTGATGCAAATGGGGGTTTGTTTGAAACGCTTCTGGGACCAGAAGATGCAATCATCTCAGATCAATTAAACCACGCTTCCATAATCGATGGTGTACGCCTATGCAAAGCCAAGCGTTTCCGATATGCTAATAGTGACATGGAAGCATTGGAAAGCATCCTCAAGGAGACCCAGGATTCACGCACCCGTCTCATCTCTACAGATGGCGTATTTTCAATGGATGGCTATGTCGCCAAAGTGGATAAGATCTGTGATCTGGCTGAGAAGTATGCTGCGCTGGTTCACGTTGATGATTCCCATGCCACCGGTTTCTTTGGCCCTGGGGGAAGGGGATCCTATGAATATCGTGGAGCTATGGGTAGGGTAGACATTATTACTTCCACGCTGGGAAAAGCCATGGGAGGAGCCAGCGGGGGTTTTACCGCAGCACGGCAGGAGATTGTTGATATACTTAGACAACGCTCGCGACCCTATCTATTCAGCAACACCCTGGCTCCAGCAATAACTGCTGCCAGTATTGCTGTCGTTGACCTGCTATCAGAATCTTCCGATCTCCGCGAAAAACTGGTCAACAATACAAGCTATTTCCGGGAGCAGATGACGGCAGCTGGTTTTGATATCAAACCAGGAGTTCATCCCATAGTCCCCATCATGTTGGGCGATGCAAAATTAGCTTCAGGTATGGCAGCTGCCATGTTAGAAAAAGGGATTTATGTAATCGGGTTCTCTTTTCCCGTTGTGCCGAAAGGGGAAGCGCGGATTCGTACACAGATCAGTGCTGCCCATAGTCGTGAACACCTTGACAAGGCTATTCAGGCGTTTATTGAAGTGGGAAAGAAGTTTGGAGTTATTTAAAAAGGTCTTCTTTGGGTCATTCTGAGCACAACGAAGAATCTCCCTGATTTTCAAAGGATTATCTCGAAAATTATACATGTTATTTTGATTGGATCGGGAGACGGATCAAGATTCGCTGCCCTCAGAATGACAAACTCAGTTTGACCATTAAATTCCCAACCCACCAACTCAATAACCCATGCCACAATTTCCTACTACCAGCCAGCACTCATTCATGCTATGTTTTAGGAATAATTGCAAGGTGATAGAATGATGAAAAAGCTATTTATAGTAAGACATTCAAAAGCCGTTGAATTAGCGCCTGACTATACTGATTTTAGCCGCTGTTTGGCGACCTCTGGAGTGGAAAAAGCCACCCTGATTGCAGAGAGTCTGACGGGTGAGGTGGAGCAGATCGACTTGATTCTTTCCAGTCCTGCCTGTCGTGCTCGTGAGACAGCCGAAATATTCGCCGGCAAATTTAATTATCCACTTGCCGACATTGAACTTCTCCAACCCCTCTACCATTTTGGTGGAATCGATAGAGCCATTGATATTATTTCCGAAGTTTCAGATGATGTTGAATCGCTTATGCTCGTCGGGCACAATCCGACATTTAACGCATTGGCATGGCACTTTTGTCCTGAGTTTCGATCCGGTATGCCAACATCAGCCGTTGTTGGGATTGCTTTTAAACTCAAAACCTGGGCCTCCGTTTCTAAAAAGAAAGGTAGCCTCTTAGCTTATCTTACCCGAAAATCCCTGGATTGACGCGTTCATGGTTAAAAATTCTAAAAATATTAGAGTAAGAAAGCGAAGCCCTGAAAAAAACTGGGTCCCCGATTCTGAGCAACGCTACGCGGCAATTGATATTGGTTCAAATGGGGTTCGGCTCCTATTATCCCGCGTGATGACAACCGGGGAGCACTGCGTTTTTGCTAAAGAATCCCTGGTGAGAATGCCAATACGACTGGGAGCTGATGTATTTAAAAATCAGAAAATTTCTGCCCTAAAGGAGGAGCAGCTAACCTCGACCATGATTGCATTTTCTCATTTATTAAAAGCCTATCTGCCTTTTGATTACAGGGCTTGTGCCACCTCTGCCATGCGCGAAGCTGAAAATGGGTTGAGCATTGCAGAAAGAATCCAGCAAGAGAGTGGTCTTGATTTGAGGATTATTGATGGCGGTGAGGAGGCGGAAATGATATTAGCCTCTCACATTGCAGAAACCCTCACGCCTGGATATGCATACTTATATATTGATGTTGGTGGTGGTAGTACGGAACTCACATATTTCGCCAACAATGAGCGTCTGGTCTCAAAATCGTTTGCCATCGGAACAGTTCGCCTTTTAAACGAGCAGGTCGGCTCATCCAGCTGGAGGGCGATGAAAGCATGGGTCATTAAGAAAAGACCCAAAAATGTTATGGTCAATGCCATTGGCTCTGGCGGAAACATGAATAAGATTTTTCGTCTGTCCAGCAGCAAAAACGATGAGCCTGTAAGCTATAATGAAGTCCTCCGCATTGATAAGCTGTTAACCGATCACAATATGGAGGAACGAGTCAGGCTGCTTCACCTTAGACCCGATCGTGCAGATGTCATCATTCATGCGTCAAATATTTTCCGATCAATCATGATGTGGGCAGAAATCGATGCTATTTTCGTACCCCAATTTGGGCTTGCTGACGGATTGGTTCATTTCATGCACGACAAATTCTTAAGCGAACAGCCCCGTGTGATCCCTTCTAAAGAATCAATTTATCAAAGCTCTGTTAAGCTTTCGTTGCCAAGCGCATAAATCTGGAATGTCAATTCTCGCAGAATTAGCCCAAATTATACCCAGTGATCGGGTCAAGGGTCGACTTATTGACCGCTATAGCTATGCCAGGGACGCGAGTTTCTATAGGCTTATCCCCGAGCTTATTGTTCAGCCTGTGAACGAAAAGGAGATTGTAGATCTCTTCGAGTTTTCGAAGCGGCTAAAACGACCCCTGGTGTTCAGGGCTGCAGGTACCTCCTTGTCAGGTCAAGCGATTACCGATGGAATATTGGTAGAGGTCAGCCGACATTGGCAAGATTTCTTTTTTGATTCTGAAAAAGGGACTATCCAGGTTGAACCAGGAATCATAGGTGGGGTCGTTAATAGACGCCTGGCTGCTTTTGGCCAAAAAATTGGACCTGATCCAGCATCCCTCAACGCTGCCATGATGGGAGGCATCATTGCCAATAATGCCAGCGGAATGTGCTGTGGTGTAAAAGACAATGCCTATCATACTTTAGCTTCGCTCAGATTCATCCTGCCAAATGGGCAATGCTACGATACACTCGACACCTCTGCAGATTTTCAGCTGGCAACCCAGTCACCTGAAATTCACTCCGGTCTTTTAGCACTCAAAAAGCGGATTGAGGGAGATAAGCAGCTCAGTGGACGAATTCGTGAAAAGTATACGCGTAAAAACACTCTGGGGTATTCACTCAACGCTTTTCTAGATTACGAAACCCCCATGGATATTTTGGAACATCTTATGGTTGGGTCTGAAGGGACCCTGGGCTTTATTTCTAAAATTCGGTTAAAAACCTTGCCTGATCATCCTTTCAAATCCGCTGCTCTGCTATTTTTCAAGGATATTAGATCTGCCACTGAAAATGTATTAGCACTGGACATTGCTGGTGCTCAGGCTTTGGAACTCATGGATAGGGCTTCACTTAGATCAATCGAAAACGAAGCAGGTATGCCAGCCGCAATCAAGACCCTTCCAGTTGCGGCAGCAGCATTGTTATGCGAATTTCAGGCAGCTGAATCGCCCCTCCTTGAAAAAAAAGTTGCAGCAGGATTGAAAATTTTAAGCAACGCAAAATTAATTCATCCCGCTCAATTCACTGAAGATGAGTCAACTCGCGGTCTGTATTGGAAAATTCGCAAGGGTCTTCTGCCCTCGGTGGGGGCGATGCGTAAATCTGGTACGACTGTGATTATCGAAGACATTTGTTTTCGACTCAAAGATTTAGCTGACGCCACCCTGGATCTACAAAAATTATTCAAAAAACATGGCTACGACGATGCCATCATTTTTGGTCACGCAAAAGATGGAAATTTGCACTTCGTCATTTCTCAAACCTTTGAGGATAGCTCAGGTACCAGGCAATATGAGCGATTCATCAATGATCTCACTGAAATGACCGTTGGGAAATATGATGGAGCGTTAAAGGCAGAGCATGGTACGGGTCGGAACATGGCACCCTTTCTGGAAACAGAGTGGGGTGGTTTTGCAGTTGAAATTATGCGAGATCTGAAAAAACTCATTGATCCAGAACTCTTGCTTAACCCGGGTGTGATCGTGAATAGTGATCCTCAAGTTCATTTAAAGAATATCAAATCCACACCCACCATTGATGCCGTAGTGGATAGTTGCATAGAATGTGGCTTTTGCGAAACCTGGTGCCCATCCCAAGATCTCAGTATGACCCCCCGGCGTCGCATTTCCACCTGGCGTGAAATCGAATCATTGCAAAAAGGTAATTTCACTGACAGGGAAACGGCTCGGGCGCTCTTGAAGGATTATGAATTTGAGAGTGTGGATACCTGTGCAGTTGATGGATTATGTGCATTGGGTTGCCCGGTCAAAATTGATACAGGAGACCTGACCCGACATTTCCGGGAGCAGAAACAAGGTTTACTAGGCCGTCGGATTGCCTGGTGGACGGTCCGCTATTTTGGCTTTGTTGTAGAAATGATTCGACTGGGTTTAAACTTGGCAACTCCAATTCTACGCGTGCTTGGCAGCGATCGTGTCACGGCCCTGTCGCTCAGAATTCACAATTGGAGTGGTGGTCGCATTCCTGTCTGGCACCGTTTTATGCCAACCGGCGGCAGGGGACTTCCCATCATCAGAATCAAGAATTCCCAGCAAAAGGCAGAAATGGTTTACTTTGCATCCTGTCTCAATCGAGGCATGGATAAGATTCCTGGCGAGACCCAGAAGCTGAGCACGGCTGAGGCTTTTGTTGCCTTGGTGCAGGAAGCAGGCATTCACCCGATTTATCCTGCACATCTGGAAGATCTATGCTGCGGAACACCCTACTCATCCAAGGGTTATTCCAAAGCTTATAAGCTTATGGCAGAAAACACGGCTCGGTCGCTCTGGAAATCCTCCCAACAGGGGAGGTTGCCTATCGTTGTGGACACCTCACCCTGTACCTATAAAATGCAGCATTATGATACTGTTCTTGACGGAGAGATTCTGGAACACTGGAAAGCGCTCAGGATTGTTGATATCATTGAATATTTGAATGATACAATTATCCCAAGATTGGAGCTTAAAAATAAAATTGATAAGGTTGTGTTACACCCGACCTGTTCGACGCGAAAAATGGGTCTCGACGGGAAGTTGGCTGCCGTCGCCTCAGCCTGCTCACATGAAACTGTTATTCCAGAAGATGTTGGGTGTTGTGGTTTCGCAGGAGACCGGGGTTTTTTGGTCCCAGAGCTCACCGAAGAAGCTACAAAGCGTGAAGCAGCCGAGGTCAACGACATGAGCGGTGTGAGTGGACATTATTCTAGCTCAAGGACTTGTGAAATGGGAATGTCTGCAGCAACTGGGATAAGCTATTCTTCCTTGGTTCACCTGGTGTATTCAGCTGTTTATGGCAAAACGAAAAGGACCCGGGATTTTACATCCTAAAATTTCTCTTGCCGCAGGGTCGGCTAAGGCGTCTGGAGGGGAAGAGCAGGAAGCCTTTTCTGTTGGGTCACTCTCATACCATAAAAACCTTTAGAGGGTTGTAAGCCTTGGAAAGGGTAGTGTTCATTCTCTTTCATGCTCAATAAGCACTTCGGTCACTGCCCGGGAACAATCACCGAGATCTTTCAGGTCATAGCCACCTTCAAGACCAAGGAGGAGGTGGGGCGTTAGATCAAGGCAGTAGCGTGTGAATTCTGCAAAATGTTCGGGCAGCAAGTGCATGCCACCCAGGGGGTCATTTAGACTGGCGTCAAATCCAGCGCTGATGATTAACAACTCAGGTTCAAAGGCTTTTAAGAAGGGGAGCACCTTTTTATCAAAAGCAGAAAAATATTCATTTTTACCAGATCCTGCTGATAGGGGGATATTAAGCACATTATGGTGCTCTCCCTTTTCATGATCGGCCCCTGTACCAGGAAAGTAGGGCCATTGATGTAAAGAACAATAGGCCATCTGAGGATCGGATTCCAGAATATGCTGAGTGCCATTGCCATGGTGCACATCCCAGTCAAGGACAGCTACACGGCTGGCACCCTTAACCTGGGTGGCATATTTTGCAGCAATTGCGCAATTATTAAAAAGACAAAAGCCCATAGAATGATCACGTTCGGCATGGTGGCCTGGAGGCCTAGCCACAATAAATGAAGATTCCTTGTGATCAATGATTCGATCGACGCCATCCAGCCAGGCTCCGGCACTCTGGAGGGCAATATCATAACTCTCAGGACTCACTGTTGTATCCGGGTCCAGACTAAATCCGCCTCGCTCAGCGGTATTTCGCACATTGAGAATATGGGATTGAGTATGAGCCAGTGATAAGTTATCTAAATCAGCGCGTCTGGGTTCCAGCCAATTGTATTGATTTATATATTGACTCTCACGTAGCCCCTTAACACAGGCATTGATCCGTTCAGGTCGCTCTGGATGCCCAAAACCAGTATCATGAAGCATGAATCTTTCGCTGTAGAAAATATTAACCATGCCCTAAGATATTCAAATCTCATGCCTTTGTTAGGTTTTAGGCGTTGTTTTTAGAAAAATATAATAAATGATGTAATTGGTAGTTGGAATTCCGACTGGCCAGCCTTACTTATGACCCATGAGTCAAATAATGAACAATAATTCAGAAGAAGTCGGATTGAGTCGCAAAGAACGTGACAAATTACGCAACAAAGAAGCCATACTGGATGCAGCCGTTCACCTCTTTGCACAGAAAGGCTTCGCAGAAACAAAACTTGAGGATGTTGCCGCACTGGCTGAGTTCGGAAAAGGCACCCTTTATAATTATTTTGAAAATAAGAGCGACCTGCTACTCTCAGCATTTGATTATGCCGTGAGTAGTATGCTGGATTTTTTGTACCAGCAATTGGCGTCCGTTTCAGACCCACTGGATCGAATCAGATTGATTGCCAATTCACAATTTAACTACTACCGCACCCATACAGATTTTATGAAGGTTGTCATGACCAATCATCAGGTTCTGATGAACAATGCCGGCAGTAATGTTGTCTTTGAACGTTTTATGGACCTCAAAAAATTGGTCGTTGCGGAAATGCAGACAGCAATCGATGCAGGTCAGTTAAGACCGGGTAGTGCTCAACGATATGCCGCTTATCTCAGTGGAATGATACACGGTCAGGTGCGCTCGCTAAGTTCAGGAGAAATGCAGCTTGATGATCTTCACTCGGATGAAATTGTTGACATATTTTTAAATGGAGTCAAATCATGAATAAATATTTCCTGACCCTAATTCTTGGCCTGCTACTAGCAAGTGGGGCTAGGGGCCAAGCATTGAAATTGGATCTTGAACAATGCGTTTCACTGGCCTTGAAAAACAATGTAAATATGCAAAATGCCCAGGAGGAACTTAGCAAGGCTAAGGCGCAACGAAAAGAAGCCTTCTCTGCAGCACTTCCTGTTATTTCTGCTTTTGGTCAGCTTTCACATAGCTTTTCCATTGCGTCCCAACCGCTTGCCTTTCCCATTCCCTTTGGTGTTATTGACATAAACGGCGCTCCCGTGCCCTTACGAGATGACAATGGAGATTTAGTGCCTTTTATTGGCGCGGATGGCATCGCAGTTCCTGGAAGAAACCTCCAGATGACCGGTGTCCAGCTGATTCCAGTGGATCTGGCTTTTGGAAACGACAATACCATGGTCTACGGGCTAAATCTTACTCAACCCCTCTTTGAAGGTCGCGTCATCGCGGCTATTCGTGGTGCTAATGTTTATGGTGATATGGCCATTTCAGCCGCTGAGGTTACCAGACTTTCTGTCATTGAAAACACTAAAAAGGCATTCTTCGGCGTTCTGCTGGCAGACAAAATGGTTTCGGTGATGGAAAATTCCCTGGCCGTCATGGAGCAGAATCTGACCAATGTAAACGCCCAATACGCCCAGGGAAAAACCGCAGAGTTTGATGTCATCCGTGCCGATGTTCAGGTGGCAAACCAAACGAGTATGGTCAGCAATGCCCGCAAAATGAGAGACTTAGCCTATGCCGGCTTAAAACGGAGTTGTGGTCTTCAACTCCATGAGGAAATCGCAACCGTTGGCAAGCTCCGAGTTGAAATCAACAATGATCTCATCCTGGCAGATCTGGAACAAAAAATGATGAGTAGCCAACCCCTATTGGAACAGCTAAACGCAAATGTCCGCCTGATGAAGGAAAACATCTTGATGGTAAAGGCGGAATTTATGCCCTCTGTTGCTTTGACAGGCTCCTATCAGCAAATGCTGCCCTATAATGATGGTGAATATGAGGGAGCTGAATTTCGCGAGTCTTCATCTTTGGCAATCGGCTTTAACATGCCACTATTTAATGGTTTTGGATCCACTGCCAGAGTTCAAAAAGCAAAAGCGGATCATCGAAAATCAGAATATCAACAACAGGATGTTAAGGAGAATCTCCTCCTCGAGCTGAAAAGCATTTACCTGAGCATTCAGGAGTCGTCGCGAAAAATTGATGCCGGCCAAAAAGGCGTTGCCCAAGCCCGTAAAGGCGTGGATATGGCTCAACGCTTGTATCAGCAGGGGATGGCAAGTCAATTGCAGGTTTTGGATGCACAAAGTGCCAGCGATCAAGCTGAATTAGGGCTTTATCAAGCATACTATGAATATAACAGTGGTCGGGCTTCGCTAGCTCGAGCTCTTGGAGAAGAATAATGAATACGTATAAAAAGTCTATTGCTGTCATTTTTACAAGTCTCATCATGAGCTTTATAACTGCTTGTGGTGGCGAGTCTGACGTCAAAGAAATTCAAGAAACCAAAATCCCAGTCGCCCTTGAGGTTGTAAAGTATGAGCCCTTCCAGATTGATTTTCATAGCATTGGACGCGTGGTTTCTGAGAACCAGGTCAATCTGCTCTTTCAATCCAGTGGGCAGGTAGACACAATCTGGGCGAACGTGGGCGATTATGTGCGCAATGGACAAAGATTGGCGAGTATTAATTCAGATGTCTATTCTACAATGTATACCCAGGCACAATCCATGTATGAGAAATCAAAACGCGATTTGGTGAGTTCCCAGGAATTGTTCAATTCCAAGGTGATATCCTCTGATCAATTCCAGATGGCCAAAATAGGGTTGGACAATTCCAGAGCCGCCTTTACACAAGCAAAGAAGGGAATTGAAAACACAATTCTCAGAGCACCCTTTAGCGGATGGATCGTAGCAAAAAATTTGAATATTGGTGATCTGGTAGCTCCCGGGGCGTCTATGCAGCCCGCAATGATCCTTGCGGACATGGATAAATTAAAAATTATCGTCCCAGTACCAGAAGCTAGAATTGGTCAGATAAAAAATGGCCAGTCAGCTCAAATCAGGTTTAAAACTTTTCCCGATCGGGTCTTTGAGGGAGCCGTTCTGCGAATCGGAATGACTTCCAAGAATTTTTCAAATAATTATGATGTTGAAGTACGCATGTCTGGCAACATGACGGGTATGAAGCTGGGACTGGTTGCAGATGTACGCATCATTCTGGAATACTACAATGAAGCCCTCGTTTTGCCGCTAAATCTTATTCAGGATGATGGCGATTCTCAATTCATTTATGTGGAGAATGAAGGTAGAGCGGTCCGCAAAACTATATCCATTAATGCTCTGTCTGGATCAAATGTATTCATTGAAGCCGATATCAAACCAGGAGATATCCTCATTGTAAAGGGACACAATGATGTAAAGGATGGCACCTTACTGGATATTGTTGAGTAGTGGAAGGGCTGTCGTATGAAACTATCTAAACAGGCCATCAATAACCCTACAGCAGTTCTGTTTTCTGCTCTGGGAATATTTATTGCCAGTCTTGCCGCCTACTTTATCCTGCCATTGGAGTTGGTCCCCGACATCGAAATTCCATATGCTTTCGTATCAGCCACTTATGTAGGAGCGGCACCGTCAGAAGTGGAAACTGAAATCATCAAGCCAATCGAAGAGAAATTGGCGCAACTCCAGGATGTGGATGATATTACAGGTTTTGCATTGCAAAATGTCGGTTTCATCACCATCAAATTCTCACCGGATGCTGATTTGGAGAGTAGTATCGATGCACTTAAGGAAAAGGTAAATGAGGCCATCCCCGGATTAAGTGATGAGGTTGAGAATGTCACTGTAACGGACATCGATTTCGCAGATACTCCCATTAGTATTTTGAATATTTATGGTGATTTTTCCCCCCATGTGCTAAGAACTCAGGCCGAGCTGATAAAGGATCGGTTAACGCGAATATCTGGTGTTAATCAGGTCGAGATGTTTGGTGGCGAGGAGCGGGAAATTTCCATCGATATTGATCCCAATCTGCTCCTGGCCAATAATCTCAGCATGCCACAAATACTTATGGCTTTAAAGAAAAGCAATTTGAACTACCCGGGCGGTACTGTCAAGCTTGAGGGGCAGGACATCTTTGTCCGAACCGTGGGTAAGTATTCCGAAATTTACGATATTGAAAACACCATAATTAGCGTTGATGCAAACGGGAATGTGAAGCGCATCCGTGATGTGGGAACTGTCACTGATGGTTTTGAAATTCCAATTTCCTATTCCCGCTATGAGCAACACAACAGTGTGACCCTCATGATTTCAAAAAGAACAGGAGCTCACATTGTTGAAGCAACCGAGCAAATTGAAGGGGTTGTCAGCGAGCTGGCTGCAAAATTTCCCCAGGGAATGAATTATGCATACACTGCCAGGCAGGCAACCGATATTGAGAAGCAAAACAGTCAGCTCAATCAAAATGCCGCCTGGGGTATCCTGTTTGTCATTCTGGTCTTGTTTGCCGGAATTGGTTTTAAAAATGCTCTTATCGTCTCCATCGCTCTGCCCTTTGCATTGATGTCATCTTTTCCACTTATGTATGTGTTTGATCTGGCGCGAACAGGTATATCCATGTTCGGCCTCATCATTGTGCTCGGTATCGTCGTTGATGGCGCCATCATAGTTGCAGAATCTGCATATCGACATATGGAAGAAGGGATGGATCGAAAGGCCGCTTCCATGCAGGCCATTGATGAAGTTGGAATTCCCATCATGACCTCAGTTCTCACCACTATGGTTGCTTTTGCCCCAATTATTTATATGTCTGGAACCATGGGTCAATTTTTATCAGTTATTCCCAAAGTGGTCATCTTCACTCTGGTTGGGGCTTTTCTGGCAGATCATTTTCTCATCCCGGTTTTGGCCTCAAAATTAATGGTGGTCACCAAACGCGCCGGAATGATGAGCGGTGAGTGGGTTGGCAAGCGGGTCTATACCCGTGTTGTCAAGTGGGCTCTTGGCCACCGCTGGACGGTGATATTCGGAATTACTATTTTGTTCTTTTCATCCATAGCAGTAGTGGGAATCTCCGCTGTTAGCGATACGAAATTGGTAAAATTGCAGATTTTTCCAAAAGTTCCCCAACCTCGCGTGATTCTGGATATCAACACGCCAGCAGGTAGTCAATTGGAATATACTGATTCGATTGTAAAAGAAGTGGAGGATTATCTTCAGACTTTTCCGGAAGTGGATCGTTTTGTCTCCACCGTTGGGGCCAGTGGTGTCCAAAATGTTCGTCTCGCCCAGGGAGGTGGGAAAGGTGCTGAAATAGGCCAGATCAATGTCGACCTTGTGGATACGCGGGAGCGAAAAAGATCAGTAGAAGATCTGATCGAAATCATGGAACACGATTTATCCCGGAAACCTGGGGTGAAAATCATTGTCCAGACAATTGCTGAAGGTCCACCCATAGCCACCAATGTCATTATCGATGTTAGCGGAGACGATTTAGCAGCCATCGGATTTGTGGCTGAACAGATAAAACGCGATCTGGAAACCGTCGAAGGTGCCCTGAATGTGGAGACCAGCCTCGGTGTTCGCAGGACTGAATTTCAGGCCATTGTCGATCATGATCGAGCGGCTAGCTATGGCATTACCAGTCAGGAAATTAGCAGCACCCTTGCGACTGCCTTGATTGGTCTGGAGGCAACGACCTATTCTGATGGTTTAGAAGATGTACCTGTGATTTTAAGGATTGCCAGCGATGGTCACGACGTTGTTGATGCTATTCGAAATCTCAATATTATGAATCAAATGGGTCAGATGGTTCCCTTTGAAAATGTTGCTACGTTACAGGTCGGCAGTAGCGAGACTTTGATAAAACACCAGGATTTTAAGCGCAATATCTCCGTCTCCTGCGATTTGGCCAAAGGGGTAGACGCTACAGATATTCGCCGGCGTATGGATCCCTATCTGGCAGCTCTTGCTGTGCCAAACGGGGTTACGGTAGAATATGGTGGAATTGAGGATGAAGCGGCTAAGTCATTCGCTAGTCTGGGAAGGGCGATGATCATCGGCTTTATTATTATCATGATCATTTTGAGCGCCCAATTCCAATCCATCAAACAGCCCCTCATCATAGGGCTGGCAATCCCACTCTCCTTTATTGGCGTCATTTTTGGGCTCATGGTCACGCGAGTGCCTTTTGGTATTATGGCCTTTTTCGGAGTGGTTGCACTCATGGGGGTCGTGGTTAATGATGCCATTGTGCTTATCGCTTATGTTAATGATTTGCGCAGGGAGGGGATGAATGTTCGGGATTCTCTGGTTAAAGCAGGGCGAAACAGACTGCGTCCCATCATTCTGACAACGGTGACAACCTTGGCAGGAATGATTCCCCTCAGCTTAAATCTGGCTGGTGGTGCTGAGTATTGGCGACCCCTTGCGGTGAGTTTGATTTTTGGTCTGGCAGTCTCATCCTTCCTCACTCTGGTTGTTGTCCCGGTCTTGTATTCCCTGATCGAGAGCCGGAAAGAGCGGAAAATATTGGCTTTGGCAGGGAAATTGTAATATGACATATATTGTCCTCTAACAAATTGTATACGAAGGGCTTAGCGCTAGCGCTGAGCCCTTTATTATTTTATGTTACCAATTGTTTAAAAAAATAATCAACTGGCACCAACGGTGGAGAGAATATGAAAAGAAACAAACTTGCAAGCGTAGTGATGGTACTGCTTGCTCTATTTGCACTGGGACATACTGCTGAACGACTGGTCCTTGCCGAATTTCTCACAAGCGCCGGCTGACCTGGCTGCGGCCCCGCTGGGGTCTACCTGGAAGGTTTCCAGGCAAATAACCCTGATTTATTTACTACGATTGCCTATCACACTTATTATTGGGGAGCGGACATCTTTAATGCCTACAACCCCACCGAAAATAATGCAAGATTCTCATATTATACTTGGAATGTAACCCCCGATCTGCGCGTTGATGGTGTAGACAGAAGTTACACATCTTCAGCCTGGCCAGGATTTATTAATAGTGCCGCAAGTAGCGACGCCCCTCTAGAAATTAGACTGAGTGGTAGCTTTGATGAAGTATCCAGGACTGGAACTTGTTCAATTATTTTGAATCCAGATTCAAGGGTAAACGGTAATTACAAACTTCATCTGGTTCTGGTAGAGGATGATCTGTATTTCATGGGCTCAAATGGTTACCCCGATCATGAATCTGTCATGCGGGATATGATCCCAAATGCCAATGGAACCAACGTGTCATTGGTGCCAGACGTTCCTTATACACAGAATTTTAATTTTAGTGTACCCGCGTTATTAACGGTTGAGAATTGCCGCCTTATTGCATTTGTCCAGGCATCAGACCGCAGCGTGTTGAACGCCGCCAAAGTTGAACTCCCAGATATTATTGTCAGGAATGTTCCGCGACTGGCGATCGTCGAAAACAACATGCAAATTCTTGAAGATGATGGAGACGACAAACTGAATCCCGGAGAATCAGCCAATTTTACAATTACAATTGCGAATGATTGTCTTTGGCTGGAGGGTGAAGATGTGCTTGGAACCCTGTCCACCACTAGTCCTTACGTCACCATAACTGCAAATCAGGCGAATTACAATCAAATCGCTGCTTGTGAATCTGTGGCAAACACTTCTGAGCCATATCAGATCAGCGTTTCACCAGGTGCTCCTCCAGTGGCTGATCTTGAATTTGAGTTGCTTATTACCGCAAATCTGAATTCAGAGAATCCATATGAAGTTGTGATTCCCTTGTCCATCTCAATGAATCTATTCCAAAACCACTTTCCATATGCAGTCACACAGCCACTGGGTGCCGGGAACGCGGTAATTGATCTCGATGGTGATGGTGAAAACGAAATTGTTATCGGGGGAGAAGATTTTCTCTTGCATGTCATCGCATTAGACGGTACAGAAAAAACTGGATTTCCGTTTATGGCTGGGGATAAGATAATGGGTGCTCCCGCAATAGCAGACATTGACAATGACGGTGATCTGGAAGTCGTTTTTGGGGCACGTGATGGTGGCATTTATGTGGTCCAACATGATGGATCAGGCGAAGCTATTGCCATGGCATCAAGCTACCTGCTTGCCACACCCTCACTCACTGATTTTGATAACGATGGTGATCTTGAAATCGTTGCCGCTGGTTGGGGTTACGATCTGTTGGCTGTTCATCATGATGGAACTCCCCTGGCGGGCTTTCCCAAAATAATTGTGGGTGAACGGATGTCCACGGGCGTTGCTCTGGCAGATATCACTGGTGACGGTATTGATGAAATCCTTATCGG
This sequence comes from Fidelibacterota bacterium, assembly GCA_013202385.1. Taxonomy (GTDB): domain Bacteria; phylum Fidelibacterota; class UBA8477; order UBA8477; family JABMPR01; genus JABMPR01. The sequence continues at coordinate 6,389 of JABMOT010000101.1, read as the reverse complement.
TACCCGATCCGATAAACTGCACGTCTTCAACCATTTAGGTGTCGAACTTGCTGGATTCCCCCTCAATGTAGGTGCGAGTATCAAAGCCCCAACCACAGTCACTGATCTTGATGGCGACAATCACCTGGAGATTCTCGTGGGTCAGGATGACGGTGAGCTCTGGGTTATTTCACCAAGTGGTGAAGTTTTATGGATCTATGACGATAACACTGCAAGTATCAGAACAGCCCCAGCTGTCGCTGATTTTGATGGAGACGGAACGCGCGAAACGATTTTCTCTGCACTCAACGGATTTTTGACCGTTGTGGATCACAATGGCGTCGATCTGCCTGGTTGGCCCGTTTTTGTAGGGACAGACTGTAACAGTTCACCTGTCGTTGCAGATATTGATGATGATGGAATACCAGAGATCTTTGTTGGCTCAGATGACGAGCTCATCCATGGTTATTCAATTGATGGTTCGGCTTTGGACATATTTCCTATTCATGTGAATGGTGCAGTCACAGGGACCCCCACCCTTGCTGATCTTGATCTGGATGGCAATCTAGAGCTGGTGGTCGGCACCAGTGCTGAGCTGGCTGTAGTTGACATAAAAAGTCTGGGATCATGCTCCGAAATGTGGTTTACAATTCGTGGCGATTATCGAAGAACGGGTGCACAGCTCTTTGGCTATGTAGCTACTGAACCGAGTATCAAGCTCCCTGTGAGCTTGAGCCTTGCTCAGAATTACCCCAATCCTTTCAACCCCAACACCAAGTTGGATTTTGAGGTACCTGAGACCGCTGAAGTGAGTTTGAGTATCTTCGACCTGCGTGGCCACGAGATAGCACAGTTGCTCAATTCGCGGTTTGAGCCAGGAGCGTATTCAGTGACCTGGAGTGGTCGGGATATGGCTGAAAAACCCATGGAAACAGGAATTTATTTTGCGCGTTTGCGCTCGGGTGGTTCAGAACAAGTCATTAAAATGATGTTACTAAAATAATTCTGCTTCATCAGGTATTAATAAAGAGGTCATCCACTGGATGGCCTCTTTTTTTGTAGGGGGACAAACAGAAATATTTGTTCGCTGATGCTCCTGTGTATATTCTCAGCGTGGGGTCACACATCAATTCGATTTGATACAATTGGGAGTTCGGTCATGGGATCACCTAAAATATTCATACAAGGCAAAGCGCTTTTGGATAAAATTCGAGCTGACTTTATGGGTCTTGACACCTTCTATGAGAATGCCCACGGGGAAAAGACCAAACGCATCTATCTGGATTCCACAGCAAGCTCACTCATGCTTCGTCCGGCGGCCAAAATTATGGCTGAATTTATGGATCACTATTCCAATACTCATAGTAAGCTCCATCACAGCGCACACATTTCTACAGCAGCTTATGATTGGGCTCACCAGAGGGTCTTATCCTTTGTCGGTGCTGATCCTGATCTTTATACCTGCTTCTTCACCGGAGCTGGAACCACGTCTGGAATAAACAGAATGGCCCGCGTCTTGAGGGATGTCAATCCGGGCAAAAACACCGCTATTATTTCGATTATGGAACACCACTCCAACGACTTGCCCCACCGGAAACATATGGAAAATGTGTTTCACATTCCAGTAGAGAGTCTGGATCAAAATCGAATGTGTATCAGTCTACCTAAACTTGAAGAAGTGCTTAAGGATTATGCAGGCCGCGTCAATTATGTATCCATCACAGCGGTTAGTAACGTCACCGGCATTATCAACCCAATTCATGATATCGCTCGGCTTGCCCACAAATACGGAGCCCTGATTATGGTTGATGGGGCTCAGAGTGTCGCTCATCTACCTACCAAAATGTTTTTCGCAGACGACCCGGATGCTTGTATTGATGCGCTGGTTTTTTCGGGACACAAAACCTACACACCAGGATCCCCAGGTGTTGTTGTTGCCCGGAAAGATCACCTGCTTTCCATTGAGCCGGAGGAAGTGGGTGGCGGGATGGTGGAGCGCGTACTCGAGGATCATTATCAGGTGAAGGACCACTTTCCGGACCGGGAAGAGGCTGGAACGCAAAATATTCCTGGAGCCGTTGCCTTAGCGGCTACCCTCGAAATCCTTGATCGTATCGGCATGAATCTTCTGGTTGAGGAAGAAGATCAAATTATGGCAAGAGCCCTTGAGGGTATGAAAAAAATACCTGAATTGATTGTCTACGGCGGCACTGATTTGAAATCTTGTCCTCGAGCCGCATCAATTTCATTCAACGTGAAGGGTTTGGAACATGGCATTGTTGCCGCTTTGCTCAATGACTATTTCAATATTGCTGTACGCAATCAGTGTTTTTGTGCACACCCGTATGTCAAGGAAATGATGGCTGAAGATCTTGAAAAGGAATTTGGAATTATTGATTTTGGCAACATGAGTCCTGAATTTATGCGTAAGGCAGGGATGGTCCGAGTTAGTTTTGGATTATACTCACGGTTTGAAGATGTGGACGCCCTGATAACAGCCTTAAAAGACATCATTTTAAATATTGATAAATATGCACTGGAATATGAGATCAATGCTGAAAATGACTTTGAACACCTGACATATCACCTGGATCACAAGAACATTTTCAACATTCCTGGAGCAGTTGATAAATACTTTGATAATTAGTTCAAGCGCCTACTTCAAGAATAGTAATTTCCCGGAAGCAATGTGTTGGTTCCCATTTATTAAAAAAATATAAGAACCTGAGGGGAGTGGATTTCCATAATTATCCTGCCCTGACCAACTGAATTCAGTCCGTCCAGAATGAAAAACTGATGGGCTTGTATTGAAGACTTGCTGCCCATTGGAATTATAGATAGTCAAGTTATAGGCTCCCTCTTTCGCAACCATAATTGGAATAATGGTGCTCCCGTTGAAAGGATTGGGGTATGCTTTGTTAAGCTGAGACTCACGGGGAGCATTGACTTGATCGTCCGAATCAATTTCGAGTAGCGGTGGATGGAGCTCACTGGACCCATCAGCCTTCAAGATGAGTAGTTGACGATCCTCCAACTCCACCCAGGGAATCGAACTCATGGGACCACTGGAAGGGGGTGTACTCATGATGGCTCTATGATTGCTATTCTGGAGATACCAGGGGAGCTCTTCTTCATTGCTGCCATCAAAATAGTGAATGTCTCCGACTGGAGAGCTGCGATAGGCGTATAAATCTTGCCCGTCTGATAACAGGAAATTCTTGAGGTTGTAAGGTTGTTCATTTTCAAGTGTCAGCATGGCATCAGTGATCCCCTCCAACAGAGAGCCTGACGCCTCGACACTTTTCATAATCCAGAAAAAGAATAGCTCTGAGTCTACAACCTGTGACCAACCCTCAGCGTTCCAGGGGCCACCGCCAAAAGTTTGTGGTGGATGGGAACCAAGCCACTCATCTCCAATCAGCTCACGTAACTCAGCTTTATTCAAATCGCCATTATGAGCAAAACTGAAGTGCTGTCCCTGGCTATTCGTATAGATAAAGGGGTGTGGATTTGCGATCCCCCCAGCGCCTGAGCTGGTTTGTCTCAAATGTCCTATCAATATGGATACACTCGCTTCAGTTAACAGTTGGGATGTCAATTCATAATAGCTATCATCCTGAAAAGCCTCAACCTCAGATCGTACGCTCTGCACCTCTATATTTCCTGACGAGGTCGCAAAGCTGGTCATTGCCCAGCCATCTTGATTGCTATAAGGCCAACTGCCAGATCCGCCCTGTAGTCGAAATTCCTCAAGCTCCGCTTCGAGATATGGATGGAAATTACCATTTAATTCTAGCGTGCTCAGTGAGTGGTCGGGAAGGGCTATCAGCCCCAGCATACGGCATGGCAACACCGAGCTTGTCACGAATAACATGAGAGCAACACCCACAGAAATTTTGATTTTCATTGGTGAAAATGTAGCCTCAATTCATCAAAAAGAAAGGATTTGGTTCGAATACGCCTTTCTACAAGGCAATAGGTAGCACTTTCCATAGTTGCCTTGGAGCAGCAAATCACTATTTTCCGTGATGCAAAGATTTCAAGTAAATGATTTTGAACCAGCTGGTTGGTTGCCCAATGGACATTTCCAAACTGTTTTTGCATCACTGCTAATGCCCGTCCCCATACCACCTTATCGAAGAGAGATTCTAGATCTTCCTGATGGTGACATCATTGCTGCAGATTGGGTTGATGGAGACAAGAACAATCCTCTCCTTGTATTAATCCACGGTATGGAGGGTAACTCTGAAAGTCGTTATGCGAGACTGATAATGAATGAGTGCCTTTCTCGGAGCTGGACTGGGGTTGTCCTGCACATGCGCAGTTGCGGAGGGTTGATAAATCGATTGAGAAATTATTATCATGCCGGATTTTATCAGGATATTGAATACTTCCTGGACAAACTTTTGCCCTCCAGAGGGTGGGCAGGGACGACCTATTTAGCTGGAATTTCCCTGGGGGGTAGTCAAGTAGTCCATTATTTGGCCAAAGGACAAGCTTCGGAACATGTTAAGGCAGCAGCGATGATATCCTCCCCAATGGATCTTAGAGCATCCGCCGATTTTATGAGCCGGGGTTTGAGTCGACATTACGTTATGAAATTTCAGAAGAGCTTGGTGGCAAAATACCACTTGAAAAGAGAAATAATAAACGATGCTGAATTAGGAAGAAAACTCACTGCAGCCCAGAATTTTTGGGATCTGGACAATGCAGCAACTGCACCCCTCCATGGTTTTCGTGATGCAGAACATTATTATGCCGAAATGAGCGCAAAAACATGTTTGAAGGATATCCAGGTTCCTGCACTTTATCTAGCCTCCAGAGATGATCCCTTTGTCCCGGAAAAATCCATGCCAAAGGGTAAGCACCAGACTGGTTTCCTGCAGTCACTATTGACCGAGCGAGGGGGGCATGTGGGCTTCGTGAATCATTATGGAAAATCATGGATGCTTCCCACTGTATTTAAATATTTTTCATTGATTGAATCACAATAATCACCAATCAGAAAGGGGCAATAATGAAAAAAGGATTGATTCTAACTCTCATTGCTATTGCAATTGCAGCGTTGAATTTTTGCACAAAAGAACCAGAGATTTCGCCAGAAAGATTCAAAGTTCTGACTGATACCATTGCCACAGAGCTGGAATATGAAGCCTGGATGGATTTCAGTTATGAACTCAGTAAAAACTATCCTGAGGAATATGATGCAGGTATGGTACTGGTCCAATCTGCGGAACGGGCAATTACGCAACAAGATGCCCAACGATTTGATAAGATTTTTGAATTGTTAAAAAACTATCCGGAAAACGGTTCTTTGGAATTTACAGATCAAATTGCCCTTGGGAATAGGCTGGCCTGGATCATGTCTGAACAGCTGCTTCTATTTGACAAGGCGCAAGCAGTTATTGATTTTAGTATCCAGAGATTTCGCGAAAAGGAAGAGGGTCTACAGTGGCGAAATGAAATCGGAGCCATGATTTTCGATACTCAAGCCAATATATTTGAAAAAATGGATGAAGGGGACAAAGCTCTTGAAGCTTATGGAGTTTCCCTGGGCTATTTTGAACAACCCCAGACTCTGTTAGGTCGAGGATTGATGCTTGAATCGCGGGATGACCTGGAAGGAGCACTCGAGGACTATATCTCTGCAATGGCACTTTCCCCAAACCAGCCCATGCTTGTCCAAAAAGTTAAAGAAGTCTACGCAAAATTAAATCCCGCTGAAAACGCAGAGAAATTCATAACGGAAATCCAGCTAAGTCTTCAAGAACGTCGCAAAGAGGAAGTCCTCTCCGAAGCGTTTTTTAATGATACTCCCCAGTTTGAGATGACAGACTTTAACGGTCGCCTGTTAAACAATTCCACCCTGCTTGGTAAGGTGGTCTTCGTGGACTTTTGGGCTACCTGGTGCAATCCCTGTCGTCGCGAATTACCAGAATTCCAAAAATTTTATGATCTCTACAAAAACAATCCGCGGGTTGTCTTCGTCGCAGCGTCCACAGATGCGGAAAAACAAAAGGTTTTACCCTATATTCAGGAAATGAATTTCACATTTCCAGTTGCTTTTGCTGAGGATACTGCCACGAAATTTGGTGTGGAAGGTATCCCAAGTCTGTTTATAATAGGACCATCAGGAAAAATCCGATACAAGATCGTGGGGTTTGATCCCGACAAAGACTTTGTCAGGGAGATGAGTTGGCGTTTAGAAAGTCTATTGGATAGCTAATTAATTTTATCTGGAGGGTGGTATGAGTCAAAAATTCTTAGGGGTGTTCCTCGTGTTTACAATGGTATTTGCCTATGGCCAGGATGCAAAGACTGGCTGGGGTTTTGGAGGCGTGCCTGCTGTTGCCTACAATTCAGATACTGGTTTCCTCTACGGAATCGTTTTTGAGGCATATAACTATGGT
>JABMOT010000100.1 GCA_013202385.1 Fidelibacterota bacterium | reverse complement strand
GAAAGTTCCTGAATATCTCGCAAAATAATTATGGTCTTGAAAGGTTCATTAAGATTATTGATAGCCTTATGAATTTCTTCACCAGCATAGGTATTAAAAACAATACCTTCAGTATCTTTACCCGGATCGACAGCATTGAATTCATTGTCTTCATATGACAGTTCAGACATTGTATAGGTCTTGCGGCGTTTTCTCTTCCTCAGCTCCGAGCGAGCGAGATTGCCTGCAATCGTATAAATCCAGGTGGAGAACTTAGCTATTTCACGATAGGCTTGTTTATTTTTATATACTTTTAGAAATGTTTCCTGCACCAGATCTTCTGCGTCAGTCATATCATGGAGGAAGCGATAGACAAAATTGACCAGACGATCCTTGTAACGATCTACCAATTCGACAAATCCACGATCATCCCCGGCTTGAAATTCTGCGATGAGCTCTTCATCCGTTTTCACATTTTGGCTGTTCATCTTAGACCGCTACCGAAACCCACTCTGAAAATGCTGCTAAAGTATCCATTGAGCCCAATCTAAACTGCAAGTCCAACTCCGCCAAGCTACGTGTCGCCTTTTGTAATTCATCCATCGAATAGTTTTTTGAAACCGCACCCATTTTGCTGAGGAAAAAACCTGATGTGGCTCCCTGGCTAATCGATTTCCGCGCTTCTGGAGTTTCTCTCAAAGCCATGAGTTGAATGAGACAATTGTACAGCATGGCTACAAGATAAGGCAACCCTTCCTTCCCTTGATGATCGATCTCAACCAAAGTCTGAACTGCAAGCGTACGATCTCTGGAAAATATTGCATCAATAAAGTGGGAAACATGGGCATTTTCAATAGCTCCAGCTACCCTATCGACCAGGTTGCGGCTCACGACATGATCATCCTCATCGAGGAATAGCGAAAGTTTCTCGAGCTCATTGTCAATGATAGCCAACTCGCCACTGCTTAGCTCAATTAGTCTATATATGGCAGCCTCGTTTAGTTTTAGATTATGCTGCTCAGCCATACTTGCGACCATGGCAGGCAACTTAGAACCTTCAGGGCTGGTTAAAGTTACCAGCTGGGAGATCCTTTGCATGGCGTCAAGCCACTTCGCTTTTCTGAATTCACTGATAGAGTAATGAACAAGGACCACTGTATCGGGAGGAAGATCACTTAATAGTTCTGCTAATCTGGTCTTCACCCCTGTGCCAGCGTCCTGAATTTCATGAAGCATGATCAGATTGGCAGTGGAGAACAAACCTCCTCCTCCCAGGAGAGCGCTTACATCAGACGCTGCTTTCAAATCAACTCCCCAGCGCTGGACTAAATCAGCATTCCCACCATAGCGTTTTTGAAAGCTGGAGCGTAGTGCGCTAACAAATTCTCTATATAGATAGTGGTCAGATCCTGAGGCAAAATAGAGTGGGGCTATTTTACCCGTACTCAAAGTGGACAATATTTGGCTGTAGCTCATTGAGATCGTCACCTAAAAATAGAATAACCCTGCAAGAGCTATACTAAAACAATACCATGCAAAATAATGAAATTTTCCGCCCTGCAGCAATTTTAACAACCATTTCAAGCTGACGATCCCAACGGCAAAGGAAAGAATAAGACCTATTCCCAAAATTTTGTATTCGCCGTATGTGATACCAACGTCCAAAAGGTCTTTAAACTCAAGTATGGTAGCAGCCATTATGAGCGGCAGTACCATGATAAAGCTAAAGCGAGCCGCTTGCTCTTGTTTTACACCGAGCCCCAGCGCCATTGCAATAGTCGACCCCGACCGGGAAATGCCTGGAACCAAAGCGAAAGCTTGCGCAATGCCAATTAAAAGTGCCCGTTTAAAATCTAGCGGCTTATCTGATTTTGGATAGAATTTGGTTGAGAAAAGCATGGCACCTGTGAAGAGAAGAGCAATACTGACCATGAATGGGTTTGAAAACAGCTCACTGATATCATGACGTATCAGCAGACCGACAATCCCTGCTGGGAGCATCCCAACAATCATATAGATCGTTAATCGAAAGTCTGCATCCTTTTCGAATCCTGATCGCCAGCTTTGAGGATTTATGATTTGTGTAAAGAAAACTCGAATAAGATTTACAATATCCAACCAAAAGACGACAAGCACAGCCAGAAAGGTACCTAAATGCACGACGAGCTCAAAAGCAATGCTATTTCCAAATGCGTGGGAACCGAGAAGTGCCTCTCCCAGAACCAGGTGGCCTGAGCTGGAGACGGGTAGAAATTCAGTTAATCCCTGAATCACGGCTAAAATTGCTGCACTTAATGCGCTCATATATTTATTCCTATGACTGACATCATTCTACCAGTTTGAACGCCATCCCTGCGATGTGAAAAAAATAATTTTCCATCCCGAAAGGTGCAAAAAGGGAGTACTTCTATATGCTCTGCCAGTACTCCAGACTGGATGGCAGTATCTACTAGAAATCGGTTGTTATCAAAGTAGAATCGATCTGTTTTTGACTGGGCTCTTAAATAAGTGACTGAAAATTTTTCACCGAATTCAGGACCGACTTCGAAATTATCCTGACTTAATCCCGGCCCGATCGCCAGGTATAAAGAAGAGGGATCGATCTGCAGGGTGTCAATAATTTTGTGCAATGTTTGACCCAGTATATTCAGCTCCGAGCCTTGCCATCCTGAGTGAACGGCGGCGGCTACTGGGGATTCATCAGACCAGATTAAAATGGGTGAGCAATCGGCTGTTAAAACACTAAGAAACAGACCTGGTGTTACTGTGATCAAAGCATCTTGATTCTCATAGTTACCAGGGGAGTCGACCAGCCTGACGCCGTCGCGGCTTATTTGTATGGGTTGTGCAAGCTGATTTTGGGTGACGCCTATTTTGTTGAGGAATAGCTGGCGATTCATAGAGACATTATCGACCGAATCTCCCTGCGTGATTGACATATTTAAACTCTGAAATGGTTGAGGACTGATCCCACCCTGGCGATTTGAAAAACCGAGAGAAATATTTGTAGGAAGTGAAAGACGTTGTGGCAGGAGCACCCTTATTCTATCCCCAAGGTTGAATCTGTGGCGGCACTATCCATGGAGAAGAAACCTGAATTATCATAGTACCCGGTAAGCTTGAATGCTTTTTCGGAATAGTCGAGGAGAAATACAAGCTCGTTTTCACGTTTTGATGTTCCTCCCCACTGCACATTGTGAACCCGTCCCTGATAATTCGGTGAATTTACCAAAACATCCCACAGTTTCGTTCCCGATCCACCTGCGTATTGAGCCGAAGATAAAAGCATGCCCATTACATCATAACCCATAAAATCATACTGCTCTGGCAACTGCTTGAAAATTCGATGATATTCATCGGAATAGGCAGTACTGATGGATTCAAATCCGAGCCGATCTCCTGCTACCAGTGTTAGTTCTTGAAGATAGCTGTCTCTTTTTTTCAATATCTCCATATCAATCCAGTTCTCATCGCCCAAAATGTGAGTGATTAGATTGTTACTCGCCAATTGATATAAGATATAGGATATACTACCGGTATGAATAGGGAAAAATATTCCATCGATGTGAGACAATTTTACGCCTAAAGAATCACCGCGGGTTGGCCGGGATTTTTTGAGAATTGGTTGAAGTTGCTGAGCGTAAATATTGATGGAGTCACCCTCAGTGGTCAGCCCAGACAGCAGAGAATCCAGGCGTAGTGAATCAGCCACCATTTTGCTAAAAAGTTCCTCTAGCCCTATCTCCCGAATACTTCGAAAATGATTCTTACTAATATCTGTGGGTTCGCCCACATACCACCCCTGATATTGAATTATCCCGCCTAACTGATCAACGCGAGTCGCAAAATTATCGGCAAATTGTTGCCCATATTCAGTAGATGGGGCAATAATTGCGAATGTTTTTAAACCCAAGGATTTAACTGCGTATTCAGCCAAAGCAGTGGCTTTGCGTTCGCGAGTCGCTCGAAACTGAAAGATGCTAGGCGCAAGACCAGTCAAATGATTTTCTGTTGCGGTTGGGGCGATGAGCGGGATACGACGACCCTCCAAAACAGCAGAAGTACCTTTTATATTTTCATTGGTGAGGGGTCCTATCTGTGCAATGATGCGAGGATCATCTCTGACAATACGAGCGATTTTGATACTTTCTGACAGGTCACCCTCATTATCAAATATGTGCAGAGCTACTGCCTGATCCGTACTATCCATGTATTTCATTGCGGCAAATCTGATCCCATTCAAAAGGGGCGTCCCGATGGGCGCCAAGGCTCCAGAAATTGGCAGAACAACTGCAATGTGCAAGGTATCTGGCTGGGTGGGGCTAAATCGGCTGTATAATTGGATTGCCCGTTTTCTTAGATCATCGTCTTTGATGTAGGGTCGCATATTAAACAGGATATCAATCGCCTCTCCCCGTTTTCCGTCACTGAGAAAGCGCTCAGCAACCAACAGTGAAATAAACTGTCCGGTACGATCAATAGATCTTCCTGCAAGAGCATGGAGATCATCAGAATCGCAAGCGGTTTGCACTAAAGATTCAACATTTTCCAAAGCAGCTTTTCTAATTTTTTTATCCAATGTTGTCACTGCAGATTCAGCAAAATACCAGGCTGATTCTCTTGGATCTCCGAGCCCGAGATAAATCTCGCCCAGGAGGTATTTCAAATCATCCAAATACTCACTTTTTGGAAATGAGATCGGAAATTCACGCGCCAGCATAAGGGCTCGCTGACTAAAGCCAAGTTTATTGTAGCAACGGATTCGCATGTAAGATGATGCAGAGCGTTGGGGGTTTAATGATTCGCTTTCATCAGCAAGTTCTGCGAAAACGCGAAGCGCCTCCCAGTATGCACCTCGATTATATAAGGAGACACCCTCTTTAAAATCTGGACGAGCCCCTAATAGAATAAGAGGAATTAAAATGAAAAACCATCTGCTGCGCATCAATTACTCCACCGTTACACTCTTTGCTAAATTCCTGGGTTGATCAACATCGCACCCACGTTCGACGGCGATATAATATGCCAATAACTGGAGTGGGATGACATTGAGTATTGG
>JABMOT010000099.1 GCA_013202385.1 Fidelibacterota bacterium | reverse complement strand
GGTTTCCCTCATTGATAAGGTCAGTCAGGGGCAATCCCTGTCCTTGATAATCCTTGGCTACGGAAACCACAAAACGAAGGTTGGCTTCAGTTAATTTTTTTAGTGCGAGACGATCACCTTGCTTGACTCTTTGTGCCAGCGAAATTTCATCTTTTGGATCTAAAGGCTCGTATTGGCCGATCTCCTCAAGGTACTTGCTGAGGCTACGATTTGTGTCTCCGCCGATCCGTTTAACTTTTTTAGCCATAGGCTCCTTCTCTTACTGCCCTGATCGCAATTGACCCAGAGCCAGCGAAATTAATTTTAGACCCTGCACCTGTCAAGGAATAAGGCTGTAGCAAATAGATTAAATGCAAGGGCTAAAGTGACAAAATATTAGTATTTTACATTTGTTACATTGACACGGGTTGTCATGAAGTGTGCTTTTAAATTTAAGAAGAAAAGTGTTTAAAGATCAGCACCTTGATTTCAACTTGTTCACATCTGGCAATCTAATTCAAATGGACGCAGGCAAATCACGGAATGAATCGTAGCGAAGGGATTTGATGGAAGCAAATATTAGGGCACAAAACCATTTTTATGATGGCTGGATATACCGATCCTTTATCGATCCTTCGCTGGCTGGAATCCGGAGACGAGTCGCTGCCTTGGTGCCCAACGGATCCAAGGTCATTGACATCGGTTGTGGCACCGGAGATCAACTATTTTATCTCGCGGGACAAATCAGCGCCGGACTGGGTATCGAGTTATCAAATTCAATGATCAAAACTGCTGAACAACAAGGTCGCCTTGGAAACTATAAAAATTGTGAGTTCCAATTGGCCGATGCCACCAACCTATCCCACCTGGAAGATCAGAGCTTTGACTATGCCATGAGCAGCATGGTGATCCATGAGATGCCCGAACCTAGCCGTTTGCCAGTTTTGAAAGAGATGACGCGGCTGGGAAAGCAGATCATTTTGGTTGACTGGATTAATCCACAACCTTCGTTTTGGAAAAACGCCGGAACCCATTTTGTTGAACGGATGGCAGGAAAAAACCACTATTCCGGTTTTCGATCATTCATGAAGACCGGCGGGATGCAAGCGCTCATCGAAAAATTAGCGTTAGAAATCGTGGAAACCCAGATCACATCTAAGGGCACTATTCAGCTCTGGCTGTGTCAGTCCCCAGCAGAAACATAAGTCCAGCTATTCAGTATAATAAAATCAATAAGATGAAACGACCAGATCAGGAAAATTCGCCCAAGGGGAAACCATGAAAAGATTCATCTGTATACTTTTGTTTGCCGCCATTCCATTAATGTCAGCCTCGCTGGGCAGTCTCAAGGGAACAGTATTTGACGCGGAAACAGGAAAGGGTTTAAGCGGAGTTTCGGTAAAAATATCAGGTTTGGATAACTCAGCCACCACCGATTCAAAAGGCCGTTATCACCTAAAAAAGATACCAGTAGGAACCTATACAGTAGTGGTCAGCAGGCGTGGATATGCCCCTTCAAAGCAAAAAGGGATAAAAGTTAAAAAGAATCAGACCACAACGCTCAATGTAAAGCTGTCGCCGGCAAGGGTTGAGGGAAAGCGTAGCGCCGATCGTTTGCTCGGGGAGCTGACGCCCAAAAAACCAGAAAAAGACAAGCCCGTGGATAAAACATCCCGGGAGCTGGGCGCCGACCATTCCAACACCATGGCTAAGGTTCCAGCTGGTGAAGCCCCTGGAACATCATCCTCTGGCAAAAGTGATGATGGGCCCAGAGCAGAATCGAGCCTCTCAAAACCAACACCTCCAGGTTCTGGTGTTATTGCTGTCCCCCCAACCCCAGCGGAGGCAGAAACCCGGGAAAAGGGTCGACCCTCAATTCCAATTGAAACTGAAGCTGCCGAAAGCCTTGATGATGAGCCACTTCCAGATGAATCAATTGAGTTGTGGGAATCTAGATCCTTGCCGAGCCCACCGGCCATGCTGCCCATGGATATTGGCGGTTCAGCTGAAAAAAAAGTAAAAGCGACTTCCGAGAGACCTCGACCCAAGCAATCGGCCGGTCTCAAGGCTGGATATGCTGACGACAATCAGCAATTCAATTACTTTCTAAATTTTCTCAATAAATACCAGAGTTCAGTGGCCAGCTATCCCTATGACATCAGTGAGCGGATTCACGTCACTCTGAGCGATGTCAATGAGAAGAGTTTAGCAAACGTGGAAATCGAAATCTACGACAAAAAGCAGGGTCGCCTTTTAGATCAAGGAAAAACCTACTCTGATGGATCTTACTTTATCTATCCATCAGAAATGACCCTGAAGGACAACACCTTATTTCTAAGCTATACGGTGGATGATGCCACCAAAACAGTGAAGGTCATGAGAGATGGTCCCCGGAGCATCAACATTAATACCAAACAGGCTCGCCAGGAACTAGCTCAGGTCGCTGTAGACATTGTTTTTATTCTTGATACTACGGGTAGCATGGGCGAAGAGATAAAGCGATTGCTGGAAACTATCGATATAATTCACATGAATCTCATGCTTTTACCCAATCATCCCCTGCTTCGTTTTGGAATGTTGCTCTATCGCGATAGAGAGGATAAATATCGGACCAAAGTGATTCCATTGACTTCAGATATTGAAGACTTTCGCAAAGCCCTTGAAAAAGTTAGTGCTGGAGGTGGAGGCGATACGGCGGAGGATCTCCAGGCAGCGCTGGAGCGGGCGATGGTTGGTATGGATTGGAATGAGAATGGCTTACGTCTGGGTTTTGTCATTACCGATGCCCACCCTCATCTTGATTATGGTCAAAACTTCACCTACATCAAGGCCGCGCTTGAGGCAAAACAAAAAGCGATCAAGTTGTTTACGGTGGGGACAGGTGGGCTGGGTCTACGCGGTGAATATGTATTACGTCAGATTTCCCAGTTAACTTATGCCAAATATCTGTTTCTGACCTATGGTGAAGAGACCGGCGAAAATGCTGGTGGTCGTGAAATGAGTGTAAGCCATCACACCGGGTCCAACTATCAAACAGATAAACTGGAAGCCATTATTATGCGCATGGCTAAAGAGGAAATTTCATATTTTAGTGATGAGCCCATGGCGCTTGGTGAAGATTATTTCGAGGCTGAAGCGGTTGATTTTGAAACGCGAGAAGAAACCTTGGTGCTTCTATTTAAAGACGCCGTTGAGCGTCTGATTGATTACTCAACACTGAAAATAGAAAAGTCTCCCAGGCTGGGCGTGCTCCCCATTCATGCAAAAACCAAAGACTGTGAATTAAGCGCAGAATATTTTCTGGAACAGGTCCAGCTTTCAGTAGCACAAAACAGTCAGTTTGTGTTAATCGCCCGAAAGGATTTGCAGGCCGTTCTGGATGAACAGAAATTGCAGCTTTCCGGTCTTCTCACTGAAGATGAAACCACCAGGATTGGTGAACTCATGGGTGCGGAGCTCTTGTTGACCGGAGAATTGTATAAAAAAGAAGGGACCTTCGATCTCTTTCTCAAACTGATACGTGTCGAAACCGCAGAAATTCTGGCTGTGACAAAAATTGTTATCGATCAAGATCTGGGGTTGTAGATCAGGCATATTTTCAAAATATTGCAGATACCCCGCAGGTTCTCAAAATGAATTATTTGGCTCATCTCCTTTTATCTCCAAACGATGAACTGTCCCGACTAGGAAATATCATGGGTGACTTTATGCGTGGCATTGATCCGGAAACTCTCCCGCCAGAAGTTTGGTCCGGAATATTACTTCACAGATCCATCGATGCGTATACAGATTCCCATCGTGTTGTGAGATCCCTAAGAGAAGGGTTTAGTTCAGACCGTCGACGCTTCTCTGGTGTTGTACTGGATGTTGTCTTCGATCACTTTCTCGTTAAGCATTGGTCACAGTTTTCAGAACGGGGCTTCAACTCCTTTGTAGATGAATGCTATGCGGACTTGTGGGGTCAGCGAGTCCTCATGCCGGAACGCATGGAAATGGTGATCGGCTGGATGATCAAACGGGACTGGATTCGCTCATATTCTGAAATCGATCATGTTGGCAGAGCACTGGATGGCCTGGCCAGTCGCCTAAAGATCAATCACGATTTCCATGGTGCTATCGAGGAAGTAAACGAACATTATGATAAAATTGAAGCAGGTTTTTTAGCGTTTTTCCCTGAGTTGGTCAGGCATGTGGAGCGCTTGAAAGACGGAAACAACCAGATAAAAAGTAATTCAGAATAGGCGGAAATAAAGCGGTGATATAGGAGTCGAATTATTCTATTATCTCAGGGTAAAAAATTATTGAAAGGGAATAAAATGCGTTTTAAGGTTTTCATTGTAATAAGTATGGCAGTATTGAGTATGGTTGCTTGTGATTCAAAACAGAGAGTTAAAGCTCCAGAGGCTGGTCAGCCAGCGTCTGCGCCACAGGCAGGAATGGCAAGCGGCCACATTGTAACCGTCAAAGAGGCAATTCATGCTAACACGTATACATACCTGTACGTTTCTGAAGGCGACAAGGAGTATTGGATTGCCACAGCCAAGCAACCTCTTGATGTTGGCATGGTCCTCAGCTATGATACTGGTCTCGAGATGAAGGACTTCACGAGTAAAGAGGCTGATAGAACTTTTGAAACGATCTGGTTTGTCAGCAAGTTGAGTGGATCCTCGAGTGCTATGACACAAATGGGCGCAGGAAAAAATCCGGTTACTAAGGTTGACAATGTTTCTGTTAGCAAAGTTGAAGGAGGTCTTAGCATTAAAGAACTCTATTCAAACATGACTGGCTATGAAGGCAAGATTGTAACGATCCGCGGAAAGGTCACCAAATTCAATTCCGGTATTATGGGCAAAAACTGGGTTCACCTTCAGGACGGAACCAGTGCTGGTGATTATTTTGATGTAACACTGACAACAAATGCCATGGTAAAAGTCGGTGATGTGCTTGTCTTTAGTGGCAAGGTTACCCTCAACAAAGATTTTGGTGCCGGCTACAAATATGATCTTATACTGGAAGAAGCACAAGTTTCTGCTGAGAGTTAAATCCCGGTTAAACAGGCATTATAGAAGGGGCTGTCTCAGAACATGAGGCGGCCTCTTTTGTTTGTAGCCACGGATATACACAGATTACAGCGTAAGATAGGAAGAGTGCGTTAATTTCAGATCTGAGAGACCCAAAGCAGTCTTTCAGATGCAAAAATGTCTGCTTTTTTCAATAGCATCATGATTCTTTGCCATAGTTTCATGAAATTATGAGCAATAGCAACCAAACCGAACTCTACCGTTACCTTCTCATGACCTCTGAGTAGGAACCGTCTGAACTGACGATTCGCCTTAATCTGACCGAACTCCGCCTCAGGCTCTGAGACAGCCTCTTAAATTTTACATCGAGGAAACAGGGCGCTATTTACCCTCGTTCATAAGCTGATCAATTAAATGGTCTGCGACGCTTTTCCAGCGTGCATCTTTTGCTGCGATTCGCCAGGTTTCAATAGCTTCCTTATTTCGATCAAGTCCTTTAAGCGCAGTCCCTTTTTCGATCAATGCTGGCGCCCAATTCTTTTGTTTCGGGTTTGATAAAGCCTTAGTCGCTGCTGCAAGACCAGCGGAATAATTCTCCTGCAGGTTGTAGGCTTGTGCCAAATAATAGTAAGTCTTATAAGAGGCCGTATCGCCGGTCAACCCCTTTAATAGCGAAATGGTGTCAACATACTTTTCTTCTTCAATATAGATTCGACCTAACAAATCATATGCTAGGGTATAGGTTTTATCAATTTCAATAGCTTGCTTCAGATTTTGGACTGCCAAATTATTATTCTTCTGATTTTCATAGACCTGGGCCAATACGTAATAGGCTTGAGCATAACTGGCATTTACGGAAATTGACATTTTCAAAGATTCAATTGCCTTGCTATTATTCCCTTTTTCATAGTAAAGATTTCCCAAGCCAAACCACGACTTGAAATGTGTTGGGTCGCTTTCCACAGCATCACGGTAATATTTTTCGGCAGCAGCAAGATCGCCATCCTTTTTCGCGATGTATGCAAGTTGATATTGACCAGGGGCAAATGCCGGATCCACAGCGACAGAAATTTCATATTGAGCTTTTGCAGAAGCATAATCCCGGCGTTTGAGGAATTTGTGGCCTTCACTATAGGCCTGATTTCTCACCATCTCAATGGCTTTTCCGTTCTTTTCACCTGCGGGATCGAAACGAATGGCCTCGCGAAAAATATTGGCAGCGACAATCGGCTCATCCTGTCGATAATGTACCATCCCCATGCTATAATACGCCTCTCCTTTAACCAAACCCCATACTTTGTGGGGCGAGGCGTCCATAGCCTTAATCGCATCGCCATACTTTTTGAGTGCATCCTTATATTCGGCACGTTCAAAAGAGCGGCGTCCATCAGCAAGAAGAATATTGATTTTCTCCAAGACTTGCCATTCAGCCTGAATTTTATTGTAATCTTCTTCGTCAAGGGTAGCCTTCATTGCGGCCTTATAGGAACTGTCAGCAGTATTAATATTGAAATTTTTGATTGCCTCACGCGCTTTGGCGACCAATATCTCGTCCTGGTATTGGGCAAGTACCAGCCCCATGGTTGAGATTAATATGAATGCTGCTATGGCGAGTTTTTTCATCTTTTCCGTATCCTTTAAATACACCAACCCGAATGGGTTTTCTCCTGCTCCCCTAAGGGGAAATGCCTCGTGACACACGACCAAGACTTCACATACTACAAGTCATGGCTATAAAGTGGCGACCAATATAGGAGATGAGCCTGCCTTTGTCATTGATTTTATTGAACCCTATTTAGGGTTGCTTGGATCTAATGGCGTGGCCTACGATGCGACAATAATTAAAATAATATTAACCTCCCCCACTGCCAGAATCCCTTGATTAATAACGTTTTCCCAAGCATTTTGCTTCAAAACCACCTCGAATCATCAGCAAAGCGTAATCAAAATCGATCTCAAGGTGATGAGATTAAAGTGAAACATTTTTGTCACCGTCCGGAATGGGCAAGATTTTTTTCTCTTTTAATCCCATGCTGCTTCAATAGATTTAAATCATGGAAAATAATTTTCGAGAATTTGCGCTGACAACCATCAACGAACTTGGGCTTTCCGACTACGAAGTTGCCAAACTTACGGGTATAAAAAGTTCCTCGGTAAGTCGCTGGAGAACTGGAAAAACGATTCCCCGAAAAAACAGCCTCCGGCATTTGGCTCAACTGGCTGGGCGTCAAATCAAGTTTGTGAACTCCGAGTCTGGGCTAAGCGTAGATTGGGTTGATGAAGATCAGAGTATTCTGAGACCATATGTTCCATTACAAAATATTCGACAGACCATCAAAGTCTATACCTGGAGTCAGAGCTGTGAGCCCGACTTCTTCAGAAGAAATGGGAACATTGGCCAAAAACCAGTTCACGCGCTAAAAGGAATCCCTGATATCGAGGATCCACTCGCGTATTCGATTATTATCGATGAGGAACGCAATCCCTTGATTGACCCCTACACGCGTTACGGTGATGTATTAATTGTTTCACCTGCCGCAACGGTAAAAAATGGTGACCATGTCATTGCAAGACTCAGTGACGGGCGCCTGCTTTCGCGGAAGATTGAGTTTTCCGGTGAGGACATTTTCTTTACCCGGCATGAGGGGGGTGCTGCAGATTTCAGCGTCAAAACTCAAGCCGTAACTTTCTACCACAAAATTGTCTATATCAGAAAACGCTGATTCCTGAAAAGCCGTTCATCTTTTTGGACTCTAGCTCATCACCAGTCTGGTTCTACATTAAGTCTCAAAAGCTAGCATTTACTTGAGGTTAAGAGGGCTTCTGTAATAAAAAAGGGGCTGTCTCAGAACATGAGGCGGCCTCTTTTGTTTGTAACCACTGATTTGCACGGATATACACAGATTACCGCGTAAGATAGGAAGAGGGCGTTAATTTCAGATCTGAGACAGCCTCTTTTATAAGTGATATGGATGTGCCGAGAGCGGGACTCGAACCCGCACAAGCGTTAGCCCACCGCCCCCTCAAGACGGCGTGTCTACCAGTTCCACCACCTCGGCT
>JABMOT010000098.1 GCA_013202385.1 Fidelibacterota bacterium | reverse complement strand
GGCTCATGTCGCCAATAACTATTATGACAATAGGGATAATTTCATGCTTTATGGCGTTGCCTCTACTATGGAGGCAGATGTGGTTGTAGAAGCAAACTATTTTCAGAATGTTTTGGAAACAACGCATGTTGGCTACGCGGATTCCGGACCAGGCGACCTGGTTGAACTGAATAATATTTTTGACAATTCTGGCACCCCGGAAGTACGCGGTGAGGCTTTTGATCCAGCTACTTATTATATATATGAGGCGGATCTGGCGGGAGATATCCCCGATATGGTAATGTCTTACGCTGGTGCGGGTGTACTCGATTTTTTGAATCCAAATTCTATTTATGAGGCCCTCTCCAGTTTGCCGGAACGCGTGAGTCTCGGTCAGAACTACCCCAATCCGTTCAATCAGGGGACGATGATTCCTTTTGAGGTTAAAACCTCGTCAAGGGTCAAACTCCAAATCTTCGATCTTGAGGGTCGACTTGTATCAACACTGGTAGACGAATGGCTTAGCCAGGGTGAGTATGATCTCCAGTGGGAGGGCAGGGAATCTGGGAATAAGTCACTCCCAACAGGTCTTTATCTAGGTCGATTGACCAGCGCTAACACTGTCAGCTCTATAAAGTTGCTATTGTTGAAATGATTGAGTAGGGGCTTTAAGCAGTATGCAAAATATTCTCGCACTTGATTTTGATGGCGTCATAGCCGACAGTATTTTGGAATGTTTGGTTACAGCCTACAATGCCTATTCCATTCATTCGGGACAGGCCCAATTCAGGACAAATCTTGATAAGTTCAATTCAACTGAACTAGCCGAATTTAGACGGACCAGAATCTTTATCCGCAGGGGGGAGGATTATGTGTTCCTGCTCAAGGCGGCGGCCGATCATGTTAGTCTGAATAGTCAAGATCAATTCGATCGATTCCTGGGATTGAACTCAGGTTTACGCGATGAATACCGGGAGCTTTTCTATTCCCAACGAAAAAAATTACAAGAGCAGGATCTTCCAAGTTGGCTGGCTCTTAATCCGCTGTATCCAGGGATTGAAACCTTTTTACACTCACGTATTGTAGCAGAAAGATTATTTGTGGTCACCACGAAAGATCTTGAATCCGTTCATCACATTTTAATTTCCAGGAATATTCCCTTTCAAGCCAAAAATTTGTTTCAAGCTACTCAAACATATCGAAAGCCTCAAATCCTGAGTCATATAAGCAGCTCTCGGGGTGTGGAAGAAAATAATATTCACTTTATAGATGACCATCCAGCTACTGTTATTGAGGTTGCTAAGCAGACTGAAGTGGTGAGTTATTGTGCCGTCTGGGGCTACAATTCCGATGCACAACTTGAAAATCTAATCAAAATGAAAATTGCAACCCTCACACTTGAAGCATTCACTTCAGCATTCTCCCAGGTATAGAAAGATCAAATATATATAAGGATCAACACATGATATCGATTAACACTGCCAATATTGGCACCTTGCAGCCTCTGACAAGGACCTTGCTCACAGATGTCCTTGTACTGTTAAGCTTTTCCCTGACTCTGGTTGTCGCACATGTGCTGCCCTTCCCGCTGTACAAACTCGATCCCATGAAAATTCTGGTTTTAGTGACTGTCATTTATTCAAGTCGTTGGAATTCCTTAGCCATAGCCGCAGCGCTCCCAATACTTTCATTCCTGAGCACAGGTCATCCTGTTTTTCCAAAGTTTTTAATAATGAGCAGTGAATTGATGGTCTTTGCTTTTGTGCTGGGTTCATTCCATACCCGACAATCGAAAAAGATCATCGGTTTTCTGTCCGCAGTCTTAATATCAAAAATCTTCTACTACATGGTGAAGGGTGGAGCTATTGCCTTGGGTTATCTGGATCAGTCGTTGATATCGACTGATTTCCATACACAGATACAGGCCTTAGTCGTTCTAGCCCTTGTTTTTGGGGGCATCGAATTCCTCCATCTGCAACGTCGCAAACAGTAGTCATTCAATTCACACGGACTTGATCTTCCGCAAAGCGATAACTATAGTGTCCTGAATCAATCATACTGAGAAAGCGTAAATCATCAATGAAAGAGAAAAAGGAACAGTCATGATTGCCCTGAGCAGGTTTAGATATATTTTAGCGTGTATAATTTTATTGAGTCTAATGCTTGGTTGTGCCCAAAAATATTCAGTTGGCTTTGGAACGGGTGTTATTAAAACTCCAGTTAATGTTGCGTCCATAGATCGGCAGCGTATCATCGATTCAGCCGAGCTTTACTTGAGCGAGATGCCTGTTACCATTACAGCGGCAACTTGTGATCGTAGTCTCGGTGGTCCCAATGATTTCTACTCAGAAGGCGACTACTGGTGGCAAAATCCGGAAAATCCTCTGGGGCCATATATGCAGCGGGATGGGATGACTAATCCTGATAATTTTACCGATCATCGCAAAGTCATGCGTCGTATGAGTATTCAGGTTGCGAATCTGACTGCTGCCTATAAGGTGAGTGGGGACAAAAAATACGCAGATCACGCGGCCAAACATTTGATCGCCTGGTTTGTAAATGAAGACACAAAAATGAATCCCCACATGCGTTTTGCTCAGGCTATCATGAATGTTGTTCCTGGACGTGGTGTTGGTCTCATAGATGGCATTCATCTCGTCGAACCTGCTCGAGCAGTCACCATACTGGAAAATTCAGGAGCCCTTACGCGAGCAGAATTCAATGCGATCCAGGGCTGGTATGCAACCTTTTTAACCTGGATGACCACCCATGAGTATGGAATAGATGAACGTGATCGAAAAAATAATCATGGTACGTGCTGGGTCATGCAGGCAGCCGAATTTGCCAGACTAACAGAGAATGAAGAGATTCTAAATTATTGTCGTGAGCGCTATAAAACGGTTCTCCTGCCGAATCAGATGTCTGATGATGGCGGTTTCTTTATGGAGCTCAGGCGCACCAAACCCTATGGCTATAGTCTTTTTAATATCGATGCCATGGCCATGGTGTGCCATATTCTATCAACGCCTGAAGATAATCTCTGGACCTTCACGCTGGATGATGGCAGGGGAATAGTCAGGGGAGTGGAGTTTATTGTTCCATTTATTGCAGACAAATCTACCTGGACCCTGACGCCCGACGTCATGTATTGGGATCAATGGCCAGTTAGACAACCCAGTTTGCTATTCGCCGGGATGTCGCTGGGAAATCAGTCCTATATCGATTTATGGAAAACATTGAAACCATTGCCTGAAACAGAGGAAGGCTTAAGAAATTTTCCCATCCGTGAACCCGTATTGTGGTTTTAATCCTGTATCAAACCGAAATAATGATACTGTAAAAAGTTTGTAAGTGAGAGACCTACTTTACTGGCTACATTATTTTTGCTCGTTAAATCAATAGATCCTTGAGACCTTTCATTTAGGTAATTGTTTATGCAAACTGAACGTCTCCGCGCTTTCCATGTCCTCGCCAAACCAATTGGTTCCACCTGCAATCTGGATTGCAGCTACTGTTTCTATCTCGAAAAGGATCAGCTCTATCCTGAAGTGAAGAACTTCAAAATGGAACCTGATGTCCTTGAAACCTTTATTCAACAAAAAATCGAAGGTCACAGTGTGGATACGGTCCATTTCACCTGGCAAGGGGGAGAACCTACCTTGTTAGGCGTTGACTATTTTCGTGAAGTAGTGCGCTTGCAGGATAAGTACGCCGGGGGAAGGCACATCGAAAATGGCTTTCAGACCAATGGCGTCCTCCTCAACGATGAGTGGTGTGAATTTTTCAAAGAACATAACTTCCTCATCGGGCTATCCATCGATGGTCCCGAAGTGTTACACGATATCTATCGGCTCAATAAGGGCGGCAGCGGGAGTTTCGCTCAGGTCATGGACGGGCTGGCTCTGTTGATAAAACACGGTGTTGAATATAATACCCTTACTGTTGTCAATGCTGGGAACCAGGCGCATCCTGATGAGATTTATGATTTTCTGAAGTCCATTGGAAGTACCTATTGGCAATTCATCCCGATTGTGGAACGCTTGCGCAAAGAAGATGGGATGTTGGCTGCACCGGGCGAAACGGGTGAGATACCCATGAGTGAATGGTCTGTTGAGCCTGCGGCCTACGGCCATTTTCTGGAACATATTTTTCAACGCTGGGTCAGAGAAGACGTGGGCCAGATATT
>JABMOT010000097.1 GCA_013202385.1 Fidelibacterota bacterium | reverse complement strand
TTTACGGTCAATGTAGATAATGGATTCAGTCTGGATTTAACAAGGGCAGTACCCTGCGGCTTGATTATGAATGAATTAATCACTAATATTTGTAAACATGCTTTTCCATCTGATGAAAAGGGACTGGCTGAAATTAAGATCACTCTATCGGAAGAGAATCTCGTCACTATCATTGTTCGAGATGAAGGTATCGGTATCAGCGAAAGAGATTATTCTGGCTCTGATTCACTTGGTATGCATCTAATATCGCTGTTAACAGAACAGTTGGGGGGCGTTCAGGATATACATGGCGATGCGTCGGGGACAACTGCGTCAATTTCTTTTCCCCTGTCAGACGCGTAATTTAA
The DNA here is from genome assembly GCA_013202385.1 of Fidelibacterota bacterium. Lineage (GTDB taxonomy): Bacteria > Fidelibacterota > UBA8477 > UBA8477 > JABMPR01 > JABMPR01. The sequence goes on along the minus strand of JABMOT010000097.1, from coordinate 18,810 downwards.
AGCTGCCTGAAATCCTAAATCAGGGTTCTTCCTTAAACATTAAATTTTTAAACTGGTTGAAAAGCCAGCCCTTTACCTGAGCCAAGTTGCGAAACAAACATGTCAACTTTTCCAATGTGCTCGTATGTTTCGCTGTAGTCCACATATTTTGGTGGACTGGCTTCCAAGTCCAAATGCCTGGCAGCCTGATCAGACATTAGCAGATAGGAATGGATGCCTGTTTTCGCCACAACATCATTTTTCATCATCCGGTGTACGGTGATGACATCAGAGCCAATTATTTCTTCGCCGTTCCCAACTGTTTTCACAAGATATTGGCCATAATGAAGAAACATTTTTAAATCCAACATGGTGATATTTGCACAGGCATTGCAGCCACAGGGTGGATCTATCTGCATTTCAGCAATTTTCTTCGCGAATGCGGTGTAAATGGTGTTGAGTTGATTGATTAAAGTTTCACCCTCAGTGATGGCTTCTTCTGGGACATGACATAGAATGGCATCACCTTGAAAATTTGAGACTTGTAAGGGTTTCCCAATCACTTCCAATTGCGAATCAAAGAGAGCCTGAATAATGTTATGGGCGTGATCAAGTTCAGAGCTGGTTAAAAATATTGTATAACCTGAAATATCCGTAATAATGAAATAACCTTTTTTTATCTCCATAAACTAGCTCCTTATCGGGTTTGCAGAGAGTCCAAAACTGGTCCTTAACTTATCCAGAACTTCTTTTTCAGACGCGACCAGGCCATCAGACTCGGCCAGATTTACGGCCATTTCATAGGCCTGAATTTTTTGGGTTTCATTCAGAATTGAGTTCGCAGACTGGATCACACTTTCAACAGCTAGTGGTGCCAGACAGTAACCGTTATTAGCTAAATTGTTGAATAACTTAGTCCGGGTCGATGCCAGGAGAGTCGTAAATTCTGCAGGGGTCATATCTGCAAAATCCTGTGAATTTCTAACGCGTTCATGCAAAAAATTACGTTCCTCAACGCTACCGACATCGTCAGCACTGCAGATTAGCCATGTGATTGCCGCCATTGCTTCAACCGGTCTATCGAATTGGATATCCATGATGAGTCTCTTCCCTCTCTACTTCAAGTAGCAAATTTATTATATATGGGATTATATTAGTCACATATTAGATAATTCAAATACTTAAGCTGGAGAGAACCATTTATTTAGACTGATGAATATTTATTGATAAGGCTTGATTGTTATAGCGCTAAACTTTCTACCTCGCGGAAAACCCTGATCAGGTTCCCACTCCAAATTTTACGAATATCCTCTTTAGAATAACCACGATTGACCAGCTCTTTGGTAATATTGGGGAGTTCACTGACATCAAAGCAATCTGAGAGACCGGCCCCGCCATCAAAATCTGTCCCGATGCCCACATGATCTATTCCGATCAATTTGACAATGTAGTCTATATGATCGACTGCCTCTGACACTGAAGGCAATATCTGCGGATTCGTCCGATCCATGGCATTCTTCTCCACCCGATAGGCCAACTTTTGCTCGCCCTCAATCAATGCTGGATCTCCATATTTTTTCCAGAGGGCACCTCGGATTGCTTCACGGTCCGGGTTGGGTGCTTCAGGTTTTATGTATTCGCTATACAGGCACATTTGGACCACCCCGCCGTTGGCAGCAATTTGTGTCAATAAATTATCGTTGATATTGCGAGGATTATCGCACATTGCTTTTGAACAGGAGTAAGATGCAATAATGGGTGCCTTCGTCGTAGCCAGTACATCCGCTACTGAAGCGTCGCTGAGATGAGAAACATCCACCATCATCCCAAGTCTGTTCATACGCTCAACAACCTGGAAACCAAATGGGCTCAGACCGCCAAACTCTGTTGTATCATTTGATGAATCACAGATCTCATTGTTTGAGGTGTGACACAAAGTCATGTATCTGACCCCTCGCTCATAAAAAAGATTCACATTTTGGATGTCTGTACCAATGGGAAAACCATTTTCCATACCCATAAATATGGCGTGTTTATTTTCCGTGGCAAGTCGTTGGGCATCGTCAGCCACCAAAGCAATTTCTGCCTGTTCAGGGTAATCAGCCAGCTTCTCTCTTACGAGATCAATAATATCAAGGGCTTTCTGTTTAATGGCAGCATGGGCAGAGTCAGTCCGTAGACCTTGAGGGGTCCAGATGGCAAAAAAGGCAGCATCCAAACCACCTTGATTCATCCTCGGAAAATCGACCTTGCTCTTGATCTGTCGAGGATCATATCTCTGCCCCAGATCTATTTCTTCATGTTTTAAGCGCAGAGGAGTATCCATATGTGTATCTATAGTCAATATGGAATGATGAAATGCCAGTATGTCTGAATCATTCATTTCGGAGGTCTTCATATTTGCTTGGCTACAATTCAGGAGAGTGATACTCAAAATAGCAGAGCACATTAAGAAGCATACTTGTCTGTGTCGTAGTGATAATTTCAAGAGGATTATCTCCGACGATCTGGATTGTTACGCTGATCTTTATTCACTCGTCGCTCAACCTGAACAACTTCATTTCTGATCCGTCGCTCCTCTGTGCGACGATCAGTAGCCTTTCTTTTAGCTTTCGCCCCAGCCATCATCTGATCTCCCTTATTTGAGTGTAACCCTTTGTTCGCTGTTCCAAATGTTCCTTGAAGTAACCAAGTTAGAATGGATGTTGCGTCATCCAAATCCTGAAACCCTCTAACGCTCCCGCTTCGAGGATCACAAGCTTTTAGGCAAAAGGTTGGTGATTTTGGTCCATACGGTCTTCGAAGTTAGTGCCCCACCCATTCATTAGTCATCGGATTATTTCAGATATAACATCTTCATTGATTGCGAGAAGCCACCCGTGTTCAAACGACAAAAATACACTCCCGCCGCCACAACATGACCCTCTTGATTAAGTCCCTCCCAGTTCAAAGTGTATCGTCCGGGAGCAAGCTCACCATCAATCAGTAACGCTATCTCTTTTCCCAAGATGTCGTAAACGGCCAGCCGGACAGAGCTTTGTTCTGGAATATCAAAACTGAGGATAGTCCTTGGATTGAAGGGATTGGGATAATTCTGATTGAGTTTGAAAGCCTCAGGGAGAGTAGGAGAAACGGAAACTGGATACTGGGGTTGTAAATATTGTAAAGTCAGTACATTGCTCCAGTCATAATCTCCCAGCATAAAGTAATGGGAAGTGCCTGTCACCCATAGAGTTCCCCGAAAATCAACGACCAGATCAGCTGGATCATCCCAGGAATATCCTGACCCGCTATATTCTTCTGTCCAAACGACTTCACCGAATTGATCATATTTCAACGTGGTGAAATCATAGCTACCCAATGCTGATAAACTTCGTCCGGTGACATAAGTAGCCCCAGTTCCATCCCTGGTCATCGCCTGAAATTGATCATCTCCGTGACCGGCACCATCAAAGCTGGATTCCCAGAGTTCAACACCAGAGGAGTTGTACCAGATTGTCGTAAAATCTTTCCCACCAACGGGACTGTAGCTTGAACCACTCACAACCACCTGACCTTGCCGATTAACATTCAAATCATAGGCCTGGTCATTATGACCTGCGCTTCCATCATAGATTGCCACCCAGGATTCAACACCAGTGGGTGAATATTTTATTGTCGTGAAATCGTCAGTGAGCTCTGAGCCAATACTTGACCCTGTGACGTAGACGTTACCTGCAGCATCAAGACCGATTGCATTGGCATAATCATTAAGATTTACGGGGCCATTGTAGCGAGCTACCCACTCTTCAGAACCCAGGATATCATACTTGACCGTAGCAAAGTCTAAATTGGTGCCCATGCGGTAGCTATAACCAGTTACATACACATTCCCATCAGCATCCAGTACAATATCCTCAGCTGCATCAGAACCGTAATTTGGGCCAACGTATCTTGCCACCCAAACCTCATTGCCAAAAACATCATACTTGATAGTTGTGAAATCGTAATTGGTGAAATTTCCACTGCTATGTCCAGTAACATAAATATTGCCAACTGGATCAACGGCGATGGCAGAACCCTCATCGTCGTAACTGCGGGGACCGTCATAAGTAGCAAGCCAAAGCTGGTCACCATCAGAAGAATATTTCATGGTCAGGATATCCCGATCAGTGTCAGTACCTTCACTAAAACCCGTGACGATTACATTTCCATCATTATCCGTAATGATATCCAGGGGGACATCATCACCGTCAGCCGCTCCATTAAATGCAAGCACCCACTCCATTAAGCCTGAGGTATCATATTTCATAAGAGTCAGATCAGCACCCGTTTCAGGACTTATTTCTATCCCCGCTACAAAGACGTTACTTTGACTATCGGTAGCGATCACTGAGCCTATATTGCTGCTATTTCCAGGGCCATCATATTCTGAATTCCAAGCATTTGTACCATCTGATTGATATTTTATTATAGCGTAATTCTCAAGACTTGTATCTGTTATCGCAGACCCGCCCACGATGACCGCATCATTGCCATCCACTGCCAGGTGAAGCGCGATATCGTCCACTGTCTCACCCCCGGCGTACTGAGTTTCCCACAATGCTGATCCAGAACTGTCGTATTTGACTGTCACAATATCATCAGTCCCATCACTGGATTGAGTGACGCCAGTTACGATCACATAACCCTGACCATCAAGTATGAGTGAGGTTGCTTCATCGTAACCATAGTTCAAGGTGCTTGAGTATCTGGTGAGCCAGGATAGCTCCCCCGTAGAATCATACTGAATAGTGACATAATCAAATCCACTTGGGTCGGCGAAGCTCACTCCTGTAACCGTTACATTCAAACTCGAGTCAACCGCTATATCAGATGCCCAACTATCTCCATCACCGGCAACACCATACCGGATTCCCCAAACTTCAGACCCTGCTGTATCCAATTTAAGCGTATAATAATCTATATAATCATCATAGTACTGGCTCACTCCGGAGATGTAAACCTGACCAGCAGTGTCAACGGCTATTCCGGTCGACCAATCTGTGCCGACGATCCCATCAAAGAGGGTTGTCCAGACATTTACCCCATTAGCATCATACTTGAGAATGGCATAGTCATCTCCAGTATCTTCACTCTTGGTGATACCGGTTACATAGACGTTGCCCATATCGTCAGTGGCCATATCCGTTATCCAGTCATCGTTCCAGGCGCTCCCATTAAATTGATTATCCCAGAGCAGATTCCCACTCTGGTCATACTTTAGCGTGAGATAGTCAGACTCTAGAGTAGGACCATAGGTATAACCGCCGATAAAAATATTACCAGCTGGATCCAAGGCCAGGGTGGTGGGGAAATCATTATTTAGACCCACGCCAGAATATTCTGCGACCCATTGTTGTACACCCTCCTGATCATATTTCACCAGGAGAATGTCAGAGTCGATATAGGGTCCCCAGCGATACCCGGCGACAAAGATGTTGCCTGTTCCATCAACGAGGATTTCTTCGCCATAAGTGTCTATTATACCAGGTTCAGTGTAGGTTTGACTCCACACCAGGGTTCCTGATGGATCATATTTAAGTGTGAGCCAGTCGAAATCGCTGGATCCTGTAACATAGACATTTCCGGCCCCATCACTGGTAATCCCAGATATCTGATCTGTACTGGGCATGGAGTTTGAGCCATATTCCCGAACCCACCCAAAATCCACACTATCAGTAAGAATTTCAGCAAATCCCCAGCTGAAGGTCTCTCGATTTTCTGAAGTGATACCGATTGTCTTTTCAACTCCTTGATATTGGTCCGCCTTGATTCCATGACGATTATGTCTTGAAAACCCTGTCCCAAGTGTGGTATGGGCACTAAAGAGATCAAGTCGATTTTCGGTTTGATGTGTGGCTCTTATTCCATTGGAGAACAGCAAAAAGGGGATGAAAAGGAAAGCGGTTATCGAGGGTCTCAAACGCATGTGGTATCTCCAAGTTTAGTCTTTTGTCCAGCTCTCCACATTATGTCTACAATTTCCACACATCCAAAAGATTTAAGCTGGCGGAATTATTACATTTTAGGAGTGAAAATCCGATCTACTGAGAAAGTGCTCACCTTTCTCAATTAATTCATCATGATCAGCAGGCATATGCAAATTCTCGAGCATATCGATGGTGCGTGCTTTTAATGTCTCATCTGCTTTAGGTGAACCACGGTCCCGCCATGCATCAAGCGAATATCCAGGCCAGATGTGGTTATGTTGCCCATGAGTTTCGAGATATAATTTATGGGTTTGTTCAGACATGAGAAAATTTCCACCAGGACCGACTTGATCAATATTATCCAGATCGATTGAAGCAGCATCCAGGGAAAACCCCTGGGAAAAAAGACGCACCTGGCGAATTACTTCATCGGAGTAGATGACTGTGGCAGGTGAAAAAGCCAGGGAGTCAAAGTTCCCGCCAACAAAGGGAGCCAGACTGACTCTACCAAGATTGCTGGTTAGATGATTCATCCACAGTGTACCACTTGCAAGCACATCAGGACCCCAACCAGTCCCACTCCCTGAGCTACCACTATGGGGAATGCAATAATGAGCCATCATTTCTGAACAAACCAGATTTAAAAGCATGGTTTGGGGGGTGTAAGCCGAGATCAGGGTTTTCATTTCGAAAACTGCAGGAAGGCTTCCAAGAATGACCGGTGTACCCTCCCGAATGAGTTGGGACAGGACCAAACCCGCCAGCAGCTCAGCGTTGAGCATAACCAAAGTACCGCCCGCAGTTATAGGAGTGGTGGCACCAGACATTCCATAACTTGAATAGATCAGTGGCAATCCACGTTCGATAGTTGCGAACATCTTATCAGACGTGTCTTCATTTATCACCAAGGGAGTCACCGGATTAAAATAAGGAATCAGAAAGGGATCCCTTGAAAGGTCGCCATGGAGATGCTCCATGAGCCCGAGCATTATTTCAAACTCTTTGGGATTGGAGATTAAAGTGACCAACGGCTTGGTCGTATTTGCCAACATTTCCAGGGTGGCCAGAGCTTCAGGGTATTTTAGTCCAGCTTGCTGAATCACTCCCGGGGTGGAAACTACATCGTAGCTTGTCAAAGTGTTAACCAGACGTGTCGCCTGTTCCAGATGCTTCCTGGTAAACGGTTCAATGCGGTCGTTTTCAGGGTTTTGATACCATGGATTGGTCACTCCAATCCCATAGATGGTTCCTGTTTCCTGATGATTGCTCAGGGTGAAGGCTTTTGATCCGTTCCGGTCGAATAGATCGATATATGGCGGACTCGTCCTGATTGCCCGTTCAACAAGATCAGCTGGAATCCGAATGCGATCGTCTTCAGCTGTCTTCCCAATCGCCTCTGAAAAAAGTTTCCGTGCTCTTTTTGAGTCAACGCGAATGCCTGTGATGGAAAGCAGTTTAAGGGTACTAGAATGGATGTATTCAATTTGTTCAGGAGTCAGAACACCAATACGGGCTTGAACCTTTTTCATCAATACTCCTGAATCGGCATTCGGTAGATCCCCACTAATCAGATAGGAGGCCGCGATTCCATCTCTATCTGTAAGGCTTTATCATAGAGGCATAGCTGAGACGCGAATTCATAGCCACTAAATTGAATTGGCAAAAATATGGTTCCAAACAGCAGCTAAAAAATCATCATCTTACGCAGCGGAATCCGATGGTATTGTAGCTAGCGGTGGGAACACCCTCGGTTCTAAACCAGACTTTGAGATTATCCGTAAAGTATGACCAGCTTCCGCCCCTGAATGAATAGGAGTCATTTCCCCCATCAAAAAAGGAGTCCGTCCATTCCCAGGTATTTCCGACCATATCATAGGCTCCAAATGGACTGATACCAGAGGTCTGCCCTACAGGGATAAGACCATCATTGCAACCAGCATAGTTTGCCAGGTCACAATTGGGATCCGCATTACCCCAGGGATAATCTGCCTCACTATCGGCGCGGGCAGCAACCTCCCACTCTTGATCTGTCGGTAAGTCCCAACCATAATGTGTGGCAAAAGCCTTGGCGCCATACCAGGTCACACCAGATACTGGATAAAGTTCGTAACCTTCAGAAATGGTGACCTGAAACCCATCCCATTGGATACGCTTGTTGGTTAAGGCAAGATTGTAATAAAGATTCCCGCCCCCTGAGAATCCAATATCCGTAACACCTGTGACTTCACCTGCTATCAGAGCCTCCTCTAGATAGGTTGCGTACTGAGCATTGGTGACTTCATAGCGCATAATCTCATATTCGGATCCGACAACATAATCAAATACCCCGCCAGGAACTGATGCGTGACCAATGGTGTAAGTACCTGTAGACACAACATCCCATTCAGCAACCAGCCAGCCCACAGCTGCAGTTGCTGTATTTGTGTAATCAGATTCATCCAACCCTACAAAAGCCAAGACGCGATATGAATAGCTAATGCCATAGTTCAATCCATAATCGGTGTAGCTTGTTACATCGGCGCCTGGTTCTGCGATTTGTACAAAACCAGATCCTTGATTTCGCTCAATTCTATAACCGTCTTCCAATTGAGAATTGTCATCCCAATTTAATTCAATTTGATTCCCAACAGCGGTTGCACTGAGATTGGAAGGGCTGAGTTCCATTGGGGAGGATATGGTCACAATCGAAGTATAGTCTGATTGACGCTCAGAAGTAAAGGCGGCGACGCGATAACTATAAAGGAGATTAAAGCCCAAATCAGAATCAGAGTAAAAGGTGTAGTTAGGTCCCAATTCTGCAATTTCCACAAAGCCACTACCTGAATTCCGCTCAACTTTGAAGCCTTCCTCAAAGACACAGTTATCAACCCAGGTCAATTGAAGACTTTCACTCAAGGCATTTACATCAAGATTTACAGGAGCGAATTCGATGGGTGACGGAACGGTAATTATTTGACTGTAATCTGATTGGAGCGTTGCTGTGAAGGCTGAAATTCTATACCTGTAAGTCAAATCTTCGAGCAGATCTGTATCAGTATAGGAGGTCACATCTGTAACGACTTGACCGATCTCCACAAAGCCGTTCCCCGCATCCCGCTCAATTTTGAAGCCGTCTTCAAAAATACAATTGTCCTGCCAGGTAAGATCAATCGAGGTTGGATTAATGTAGGCGAAAAGTGCCGACGGTGTAAATGACAGCGGTGATGTGCGTTCAACTATGTTTGAATAATTCGATTGAATCGACCCATCAAAAGCCGCAACACGATAGCGATAACTTATGGCATATTCCATGTCAACGTCGGTATAGCTGGTGGCATCCTGACCAAGGGTTGCTAAGACCTCAAAGCCTGAACCTCCATCCCGCTCAACTCTGAAACCATCTTCAAATGTGCAAAAGTCCAGCCAGCGAATTATGATACTGTTTTGCAATGTTGAGGCAAAGAGGCTCACTGGAGCGAATACGATCGGTGATGAAATTACCACACTGAATGAATAATCAGATATTTGGGGATCTGTCACACTTGAAAATGCTGCCACTCGATAATAATAGAACTCCCCTTCTGACAGGGATGTGTCAGTAAAGGTCGTCACATTACTGGCAGACGTACCAATCTCGATATACCCGGCTCCTGAATTGCGTTCAATGATAAACCCTTCTTCAAAAAGACATTCATCTTGCCAGTATAGTGTTATAGAAGTATCCGTGCTTACGGCGGCCAGATTCGTAGGTGCGTAGCTCAATGGAGATCTGATAGATCCAGAATATGAGAAAGATGATGGAGCTGAAGGGACCACAAAAGCAGCGACTCTATACCGATAAATGACATCGAAATCCATATCATCATCTCGAAAACTTGTGGCGTTTGAACCCAGCTGAGCAATCGTCACATAATCTGAGCCCCCATCGCGCTGAACCACAAATCCTCCTTCAAAAATACAGTTGTCGTTCCAGACCAGTTGAATTCCATTCCCCACAGTATTAACTGAAAGACTGCTGGGAGCAAATTGCAACGGAGAGAATCTTGTCGCAGGATAGCTATAATTTGACATTATTCCATCTGCTATGGCAGCAACCCGGTAGGTATAATTGACGCCATATTCCATATCCGTGTCTACGAAACCAGTGATATTGGCATCTAGTTCGGCGATGACGAGCCACCCGGGACCTGCATCTCGTTCTAGAATAAATCCATCCTCGAAAATACAATTATCCACCCAGCGCAGAGAGATGCTGGTATCAAGGGCCGTTGCAGACAAATTGATGGGTGCGAACACTATGGGAGAATAAATATTGGATGTGCTGGAATAGCCAGATCGTTCATCTGGCAGGAATGCGGCAACCCGATACCAATACCATATACCTTCTTCAAGATTAGAATCAACATAGCTAACTACATCGGCTCCAACAGTATCAATAGGGACATAACCGTTACTATTGACACTCCCCTCGCCCCGTTCAATAATAAATCCGCTCTCAAAAGTGCATCTGTCCAACCAAGTGAGAACAATTGTCGTGTCGGTTGCTCGCGCTGCCAGATTGGTGGGAGAAAAAAGCAGGGGTGAGTAAATAGAGAAATAGGTGGCATAACCTGATATTCTATCAGGTGTAAATGCAGATACCCGATAACTATACCAGATATCATAAGATAGGGCTGTATCCACATAACTGGTCACGTTTGGACCCAGTTCAGCGATTTCAACCCAACTTAGGCCTGCCTTTTTTCGTTCCAGCCGAAAACCTGCTTCGAAAATACAGTTATCCTCCCAGCCTAACTCAATAGTCAACTGTGCTGTGGAGGCTGCGGCAAGGTTGGTGGGGGCAAAAAGCAGTGGAGAATTTGCTAAGGCATAGCTTGTAAGACCGGCTGTTACACCAGCATACACAACGGCAACTTGATATCTATACTGAATGTCATAATCGAGTTGATTATCAATAAAGGTTGTTGCATTTGCTTCGACAGTTGTCAAATATTCGTATCCCTCACCACCGTCCCGCACAATAACAAAACTCTCTTCAAAGGGTGAGTTGTCATTCCAGCGCAAACGAATAGTCGTATCTCCTGGAGTAGCAGTAAGCCCTGTTGGAAGATATATATCCGATTGCGGTGATTGGAGAACTTCACTCTCAGAAACAAATCCAGAGCTGTCTATCACATTGATCTGGTAATAGTAGGTGAGCAGAGGATTTGCTGTTGAGTCAAAATGGCTCGACGCGAGCGAATCAGTACTGCTGAAAATTGTAGCAGATGAATCCATATTGACTTTTGCAGATCTCTGCAGTTCATAGGCGCTAAACTTAGGGTGTGTATTGGGACTCCAACTCAATCGATACCCTATTGCCTGAAATGTGATAGATAAATCCTCTATGGGTGCAGGATGAACATCGGCATTGTTAACGACAACAGTGACAGTGTCGCTATTGGCGAAATTTTCATTTATATCCCAACCCTTTACATAAAGCGTGTGTGAGGTTCCATCCGGGTAAAGTGTTGTATTCCAGTTAAATGTATATGGGGCAGTTGTATCAATCAGACCAGTGGCTTTATTATCCACATACAACTCAGTTCCTGCTATACCCTCGTCATCCGCAGCCAGACAACTGACGATCACCGTTTCAGAAACGGTTTCCAGCCCAGTGGGATATTCGAGCACCAGGACAGGAGGGGTTTCGTCAGCCTTTGGTCCAAATACACTGCAGGTGTTCAAGATGAATGTGAAAAGCACGCTTATTAAAATAAAATGTTTACGCATAATTCTCTCTCTGGTCAAATTTTGATTCCCTGCATCAGTAGCAGTACAAAAAATTCTAACTTAAGCTATTTTTGCAGATAAGCGACCCTGGGAACCTGGAAATAATAATATCAAACATTTCAAATTGAAGGGTCGATATCTGTTTGGCAGGAAAATACTCGCGCTTGAAAGTTTCACCAAGTGATTAATAAATGGACGCTTAATTGGAATCCTAAAGAATTTGGGTTTGAGTGGCTCACAAATTTTTCGGCACATAAAGTTTCTCCGACATTTTCCCCTTCTCCCAATTTTTAAGGGTATGCAAATTTTTCCTCAATCGTTTCACCGGTGGAGTTCGATGTCAATTGGCAGGATGTGTGGCAGATTTTGTCATGTTTTCAACACGTTTTGCGTTATCTTGAATACATAATTTCATATAACCACTTTTCCAAGGAGCAAAATCATGGGTAGATTTTTAATCGAAGTCCCACACGCAAATGATCAGGAAGCGTGCGTTCAAGCTGTTCGTGCTTTTTTTGCTGAGGGGTCACATTTTCTCACCCATGCTGACTGGGGCTGTGCTGACCACGAGCACAAAGCCTGGCTCATCGTAGATTTGGATAGCAAGGAGGAAGCCCGTCGCATATTGCCTTCACTTTATCGTGAGGCAGCCAAAATCACTTTTCTTGAACAGTACACCTATGCTGACATAAAAGAAGGTGTCGAAGCTCACCTAAAATAAACCATGTATTGTATTTACGAATATTTTGGATGAGCTTTAACATCGACACGGGGATGGGGCAGTCATGACAAAGCCAGTAATCTTATCTGTGGATGATGAACCACATGTTGCCAGTGCCATTCATAGGGATTTGCGCAGCCGCTATGGGAAGGATTATCGAATCATCAAGACGGGCTCGGGTAAAGAAGCCCTCGAGGTGCTCAAACAACTCGCCGAAAAAAACATGGCAGTTGCCGTGCTCATGGCAGATCAGAGAATGCCAGAGATGAGTGGAACTGATTTTCTTGGGGAATCGCGTCAATATTTCCCACAAGCCAGAAAGGTGCTCCTCACAGCATATGCTGACACCGAGGCAGCGATTACCAGCATCAACGAAATAGAGTTGGATTATTATCTGCTAAAACCCTGGGATCCACCTGAACTCAATCTTTTCCCAGTGATTGATGGACTGTTGGATGATTGGTGGACAACTGCCACCATTCCCTACGATGGCATTAGAGTGGCTGGGACCCTTTGGTCGGCAAGCTGCCACGTTGTAAAGGATTTCCTCTCCAGAAATCGAATTCCGTTTCAATGGTTGGATATTGAAATTGATGAAGCGGCAAAATTGCTTGTCGATGGAATGAATGAGGACAATAAGGGTTTGCCAATTTTATTTTTTCCGGATGGCAGCATCCTGTCAAATCCAGAACCCCGCCTGATTGCTGAAAAGGTTGGATTACAAACTGGCGCCTCTGCCCCATTTTATGACGTAATCATCATTGGAGGAGGTCCTGCAGGTCTGGCAGCCGGGGTCTATGGTGCGTCAGAGGGCTTAAAAACGTTGCTTATTGAAAAAGAGGCCACGGGTGGGCAGGCGGGAACCAGTTCGCTTATTGAAAATTATTTGGGCTTTCCCAAAGGAGTTAGCGGGTCAGAACTGGCAAAGCGAGCGACTGATCAGGCAATCCGTTTGGGCTGTGAGATCCTGACTACTGCAGAGGTCGTAAATATTCGTATTGAAGATGCCTACAAGATTATCACACTAAAGGACCGCAGCGAGATCGGCTGTAAAGCCCTGGTCATTGCGACTGGAGTTTCGCTTAACAAGTTGAATGTCCCCGGCGCTGAAAAATTTTCCGGTGCTGGTGTCTACTATGGAGCCGCTCTCACTGAAGCCATTAACTATCGAGATAAGCATATTGTTGTCGTCGGTGGTGCAAATTCTGCAGGTCAGGGAGCTATGTTTTTTGCCCGTTACGCAAAAAAGGTTTCCATCCTCATTCGTGGAAACAGTTTGGAAAATAAAATGTCCTCCTACCTCGTTGATCAGATCAATGCCCAGAAAAATATAGAAGTGATTCTGAATACTGAAGTCAGATCATTCAATGGAAAAGATCGACTTGAATCTTTAGCTACCGAAAATATTCAAACCAGTCAGCTCGTGGATATGCCTGCCAGCGCGGCTTTTATTTTTATTGGAGCAAGGGCTCGCACTGGGATTGTATCTGAAGTTGTTAAATGTGACAGCTCTGGCTTCATTCTCACTGACAAGGATTTGATGAAGCATGAGGATAAGCCGGCTAGCTGGAAACAGAAGCGTGATCCATATTTCCTGGAAACAAGTGTCCCAGGAATATTCGCAGCTGGTGACGTACGTAAGAGCTCAGTTAAGCGGGTAGCATCCGCCGTTGGTCAGGGGGCGATCGCCATTGCCCTGGTTCATCAATACTTGAAAGAGGTCTAGTGGCTTACCAATATCTTAAAGAAATCCCTTTGTTCGCATCCATGCCTGCGATTGATCTCGAAAAAGTAAGTTTAACAGTTGAAAGCATCAAACTGAAGACCGGTGAATTCTTATTTAGAGAAGGTAGTCAGGGAACTGATGCCTACGTGGTTCAATCTGGAGAGATTGAAATTTTGAAAACCGCCAATGGACGAGAAGTCCTTCTTGCGGTTCGTGGCGAAAAAACATTGCTCGGCGAAATGTCACTTTTGGAATCTACTCCGCGGACGGCGAGCATTCGCGCTCGCAAAGATTGTCAATTATTAGTCATTAGTAAGGATAGTCTGGATAAGGTGTTACATAGCAGTCCCACTGCCATGCAATCAATCTTTAAGACTATTTTGAAGCGCCTCCGGGATAATCAGCAACAATTGCAACAAAGTGAAAAGATGGCTCTTCTCGGTACCTTTACTGCTGGAATCGCACACGAATTAAATAATCCAGCTGCAACGATGCAGCGCGGCGCAGTCCAGTTGCGGGAATCTCACAATCGCTTGAAGCATGCTTTCGCTAGTCTGCTGCGTTTAAACTTGAGTTTGGAGCAGATGAATCGTTTGGAAGAATTGTCTGGTCATATAGAACAGATTGCTGGAAAACCTGCTGAAATGGACGCCATGATCCGGAGCGAAAAGGAAGAATTACTTGAAGCGCTTCTGGAAGAACATGGTGTTGAGAATTCATGGGAAATTGCTCCTGCCCTCGTGGACCTTGGCTTCGATGAAAAATTTATAACCATACTGGCCGAGGATTTTAAAAATATTCCCCTCCAAGAAGTAATAAATTGGTTAAGCACGACACATAATTCATTTTCACTTCTAAACGAAATTTCCCAGGGCGGTCAACGGGTCAGTGAAATTGTAAGCGCTTTGAAATCGTACTCGTTTCACGATCAGGCTCCTGTCCTGAACGTTGATGTGAACAAAGGCCTGGACGATACGCTTATTATCCTCCATCATCGTTTGAAGCATGGAATTAATGTGATCAGGAAATATTCTGATAATCTCCCGCAAATTATGGCATATGGTAGTGAACTGAATCAGGTTTGGACAAATATCATAGACAATGCTATCCAGGCAATGGAGGATAAAGAAGACGCCCAAATTCAGATCCAGACCAGCAGGGAGGGTGATTGGATAAAAGTCGAGATTCAGGACAATGGGCCTGGTATTTCTGAGAATCACCAGGCAAAAGTTTTTGATTCTTTCTTTACTACCAAAGAGCCTGGTAAAGGCACTGGATTGGGATTGAACATCAGCTACAATATTGTCCAGAAACATCATGGTGATATAACAGTTTCCTCTGCACCTGGCAAAACGAGCTTCAATATTCTGTTGCCACTGAATTTCAACAACAAATAGAATCCCTGTATATCTTTTAAACATCCATGCTCTCGAGTCTTCCTCGTCTCCGTTCGCACCTGCTCACAAATCCTGGTCATTGTCAATAGGCCCGATCAAAATCAAGCAGTTGATTTTGATTGCTTTAGTATTTATGATATTTATTATCGCATATTATTTTCTGATACTGGAGTAGAACTTGAATTCACCTGTCGGTGGTTCTCTTCATAGGGTAGAACTAGCCTGGGTAATCCGGACAACTAGATCTGCCTTAAAAAGGTTGTCAATACAATATTCTGGAGAAAATGGTAATGCCTTTACTCATCAAGATATGAAAATGGATTGCAGGCGGGATTGCATTATTAATCCTGACAGTCATCCTTCTTGTTTATGTGCCAGGTGAAAGAACCTTCGATGCCCCCTATCCTGATCTTGCTGCAAGTCAGGACTCTGCTGTTATTGCTCGTGGAAGATATCTAGCTTTTGGAGCAGCTCATTGCGTCTCCTGTCATGCACCCATGGATAAGTTTGAGGAATTGGAGAATGGTTTGCAAATGCCTCTCATGGGTGGTTGGGAACTCGAGATTCCACCAGGCAGATTCAGGGCTCCAAACCTTACACCGGATATGGAAACAGGTATTGGGAAATTTACTGATGGTGAATTGGCCAGAGCCATGCGATATTCAGTCAAACACGATGGATCGCCGTTATTTCCCTTTATGCCATTCCAGGAAATCAGTGATGAAGATCTAGTCGCTATTATCTCCTTCCTGCGATCTCAAGAACCTATAAAAAACAAAATTCAACCGAGTGAATATTCATTCCTTGGGCGAGCTCTAAGGACCTTTGGCGCTATAAAACCAGAAACACCCAAAACAAACCGCCAACTTGGGTGGCCATAGATTCGTCCGCAGAGTACGGAAAATATATCGCAAATAATGTTGGAAATTGTTTTGGCTGTCATACGGCTAGATCCCTAAAAACAGGTGAATTTTATGGTCAGCCTTTTGCCGGCGGAACGTTATTTCCAGCGGATCCAATGTCCCACGGCTATTCTTTTGTTGCACCTAACTTGGCCCCACACAAAACCGGTGGAATCATTGCTCTTTGGGATGAAAGCACGTTTGTAAATCGCTTTCGCGCTGGTCGGGTGAGGATCGGGTCACCCATGCCCTGGGGAGCGTTTTCTCGGTTAGATGAAGTGGAGTTGAAAGCATTGTATCGCTATTTGCAATCTATAGATCCCGTGCCCGGAAAAGTTGAGAAGACAGTCTACGCACCTGGAGAATCATTACCAAGTTAAGAGAACATAGGGTTCCAGAAAGGATGGAATCTTTCCGATAATGGCCAACGCAACGCCTGATGCTCCGGGTCCAACCCTTCTGTCACAAGCAACAATTCATTTGGGAATCTGGTGTGCCTTCGCCAGTGGAATCGCTTCGGTATTCAGTATATTGTTTTTGCTGTTATTTATCGTGTTCGGTAGTCGCTATGGTCCGCTAAATGATATCTTTGTAAAAGTACAGTATCCCTTCATGGCACCAATTGCCTTTGTCCTCTTCAAACTGTTAGGGAGCTCCCATAATCGACGTAATCAGTCCAGTATGGCAACCGGAATTCTTAGTATTCTGGCCATCATTGTCTTACACGCTGTTCTTGTTTTTGGTACACTGCCCTTTTATCAACGGATATTCTTCCTGATACTTGCCTTCCTCATGAATCTTGCCTGATTCATAATATATTCCCAGCTGAATGACTCCAGGCAGATTCTTCCCGGCCTACCCCTTTTGGGCTTATGCGCTCGCACATCGACTTATGTCAATTAATACTCACACTATTTCATAATTCTGAGCTTCAATTGGGAGCCGCCTGCCATAGGCGTACATACTAAAGCGGTCTGCTAATAGCTAAAAACTTAATAATCTGTTCCAGAACCTCGCGATCCTCATAGAGCTCATTCTCTTCCTGCATGCGATTAACCGTATTACGCCAACCCTCCTCTGAATCCCCACCATGCTCATCGAGTTCGTCCATTTCATGACACTGGGTGCAAATCTCTGTTGAAAGGGAAGCAGCTGATGCCATGTCCAGAACGAACGGAGTAGAGTCAATCGGATTAACATTTGCCCGCAAGCTGGTTTCACCGCCCTCTGTTTCTCTTTTTCGTTTTGCAGATGATTGCAAGTCTGGTGTGATGCCTATCAGGTAAACAGTAGCCCAGTCCACTTCGTCAAATGACATTGGTAAGCCAATGATTGGCTTGGAAGCCATGCGTTCTACCAGGTCTCCCCAACCCTTGGGAGTTCGTGGTTTGGTCAGTATCGTTCGTAAATCATGGCATTGAACACATTTTTGGAGCAAAACCTCTCGCCCGGCCTTCAGTGTTTCCAGATTAGCCAAATCATGGGAATCTTCGACTGAATACCCTGCTTTTGGGAGTAAGCGTTCAATCCTGGCAATGTTCTCATCTGAAAACGCTCGGGTTGAGGTGATCATCCTCTGCTCCTGGTATGCCGAAGGGATCGAAACTGCCAATAACAACGTTGTGAAAAAGAATAAAACGAATCCAAATGTGGGCAACAGATGCGCGAGATGTTGAAAGAAACGGATGATGGCAATCTTGGAAATGAGAACGATCCCAATAGAGAGCCCCAGCATGAGGTGAATGACTGTACGAGCTGGTAATTCTACCTGATAAGTCCACATTCTGGGGAGCATCTGGGTCATAAGTGCTACGTAGATGAGCACATAGAGGATTCCGGCACCGCGATGAATCAATATCCACTTGCGCAGGAAGGTCTGCCAGGGGTCTGATTGATCTTCATGCGGCCCTGAAGTATGTTTACTAGCATCATTATATTTCCACATCCAGGCCATGACTATGACCTGGAAAAGCGCCAGAAGCCAAAATAGTATACCCAGTATAGCATTTTGCAATGGATTCATAAATTATCCCTCCCTCAGTTAGCAATTAATGGTACTTCATGTATCTAATCTTTTAATGACTATATATATCATATATAGAGTGCTGTTCCTCAAAATGCAAGCCTCTAGATAGGACTACATTAAATATGACTTATTCGATCGCTAGCCCATGACACTGCCGGACTGATCCATATCATATCTATATATTTATATATCATATAGTTGATCATCCCACTTGGAATCCATCACTGTTGCCATGGTATATTTCCCGTATATACAATATGTTAGGACACGGTAATTAATATTGGCATATGCTTTGTGAATTGTAAGTCGTCAAAGTAATTCGGACAAGATCGCTTAAAAAATAAGAGACACTTTCCG
>JABMOT010000096.1 GCA_013202385.1 Fidelibacterota bacterium | reverse complement strand
GGATTTCTAATCCGTAGGTCACAGGTTCGAGCCCTGCCTGCCTTGCCGAAGTTCGGAGAACGTAGACAGGTCCGGAGTACTAAAAGGGGTCAGCTTTGCTGGCCTTTTTTGTTGCCTCTATAAATACTACTGAGGTCAGGTAGTTTTGCCTGAGAAGTGATTGATTAAAGATCCGTGCAGCTCGAAAGACGCTCTTAATGCATAGCTAAACGTGCTTCAAAATATTCTCAAAGCCTACATGATCAATATCCACCGAATCTGACGCCCTATTTAATACAATCTCAAAAAACACTGTAGTTTAAATATTCCCAAGTAGGGAAAATCATGTAACACTAAAATTCATTTTCGCTGCTTCAGTAGCCACAATTATTCTATAAAATGCTGTTATTGCAGAGTATACGCTGCTCCTTATTTACGGCATGATACTTGATCCTGGCATGGGTCGATTTGGATTAGTAAATTCGTAATGGTGAAGAGTATTGGGGGGAGAAAAAATGAAACGATTGGTAGTAGTGCTTTTAGCAATGGTTGCGGGATTGTTCGCTTATAGTGGCGGGGATGGAAGTTCGGGTGACCCCTACCAAATTGCATCCCTTGCAGATTTACTAGAGCTAAGCACAACATCAGGTGATTGGGTTGCCACTACATATTTCATCCAAAAAGCTGATTTTGATGCCTCAGCAACAAGTGGCTGGAATGTTGGAGATCATGATGGAGATGTGGGAACAGCCGATGAAGCAATGGGTTTCTCGCCCATCGGTAATGCAGACACACCTTTTGCTGGCACGTATGATGGACAAAACCATACCATCTCCGGTTTGACAATTAACAGGAATGCTCAGGGATTAGGTCTTTTTGGAGAAGTTGACGCAGCCACCATTTCGAACCTGGGTATGGTCAGTGTAAATATTACGAACCATACCACCTATAGGTACGCCGGGGGCCTTGTTGGGCATGTTATATCTGGGACGGTCAACAACTGCTATAGCACGGGTTGGGTGAAGGCAGCTGCTTACGGTGTTGGCGGTCTTGCTGGGAAGCTCAGCTCTGGGACGATCAGCAACTGCTACAGCACGGTTGATGTGGAAACTACTGGATATGTTGGTGGCCTTGTTGGTTTTTGTGCAACACCTGGCATTATTTCCAACTGCTACAGCACAGGTGCTGTTGTGAGTACTGCTCTCTCTTCCTACGGCGGTCTTGTTGGTAAATTTACGGGTGCATCAGTCACCAATTCTTTCTGGGACATCGACTCGTCTGGGCAAGCTAGCTCAGCAGTGGGGACCGGAAAAACCACTGCTGAGATGAAAGATTACACGACATTTACTGCCGCAGGCTGGGATTTTGTCAGTGAAACGACCAATGGCACAGATAATTACTGGGATGCGGATCAAACCACGCTGGTTAATAGCGGCTATCCCATCTTGAGTTGGCAGACAGGTGCAGATAATTCCCTGCCCGTAGAACTCTCGCTCTTCACCGCTACCAGAAAAGACAATAGCATGTTGCTCAATTGGATCACTGAGTCCGAAATAGAAAACCTGGGCTTTATTCTAGAAAGATCAGAAAATAGCGGCCCCTGGCAGGAAATAGCCTCCTACAAAGACAATCCAAATCTTGCAGGACAAGGTAGCGTATCCTACCGCACAGAATACAGCTACACTGATGCCAATATCATAAATGGAATTGAGTATAATTACCGCCTGGCAGATGTAAGCTACGAGGGTGAAGTAAAGTATCATACCTTAAGTTCAAAAGTTGAAGACGCAAACCACACACTGCTTCCTGCAGAGATGCGAGTGCATCAGAACTATCCCAATCCCTTCA
This sequence comes from Fidelibacterota bacterium, assembly GCA_013202385.1. Lineage (GTDB taxonomy): Bacteria > Fidelibacterota > UBA8477 > UBA8477 > JABMPR01 > JABMPR01. Next base: position 16,262 of record JABMOT010000096.1, on the reverse strand, counting down.
ACCCCAGCACCATGATTTCATGGGAGCTTGGAGCTTCGAATAGGGTGGAGCTTTCTGTTTACGATGTTAGTGGTCGCTTAATAAGAGAGCTGGTCAACAGTCGTCAAACAGCAGGCTATCATGAAACCCTTTGGGATGGATCCGATGCTGAGGGTCAACTTGTCCCCGCCGGACTGTATTTTTATCGTGTGAGTTCTGCCCAGCAGACCCAAACACAAAAGATGCTGCTGCTAAAATAATTTAGCACCTCCAATCTCGATTTTTAGACGAGCCCGGGGCTTTCTATATCAAAAATTAAACTTTTTTCAAAATGGTGACTTTTTGGTGACCAACACCCTCTAAACCCTTATATAGCTCCAATGGTCAGGGATTTCTAATCCGTAGGTTACGTCTTTGCCTCGTACCTCTGCTGCGCCGCACAAGCGCCGGTTCGAGCCCGAACCCCGTCCAGAGGCGGGCTGTCCGGATTACACACTAAACTCCTTGTAATTCATAGAGCTACGAAGGGTTATTTTTGCGGCACAGTCTATAGTTATCTATCCAGTCCCTGTATTTGGGACATTTTGGGAAATAAAATGGACACTTTATGAATTCCTGAAATCGTCGTATTGGGTAGAAAACCTTAGCCAGTCGGGGCTACATGAACCGCTTTCAACCCAAGCTATTGAAGATGGACAATTGTTGGCATTAATAAAAGCAAGTTATATTAACAGCGATAGTATCTATGGAAGCCCTGGAGTATTTCGTGATCTACGAGAAGATAGAGCAGCTTGTGGGATTCACAGGGTGGCTCGTATAATGAAAGAGAACAAAATCAAAGCCCAGCTTCAAATATGGGAAGCTATCTGTGGCAGTACCAAACCAGTTGGAACAAAACTTTAGCGTTAAGGCTCCCCATTTGGGTGGGTTACTGACAACACCTACATTTGGACCCGGGAGGGCTGGTTGTATCTGGCTGTTGTCGTGGATCTCTATTCTCGCCTGGTATGGCCTGGCCCATGAAAGCCAGTCTTCATGGGGATATTGTGTTGGATGCACTACCCATGTCAGTATGGAATCGGCGACCAGAGACTTCAGGCATTGTCGAGTCTATTGACTCCATCTTTAAGATTGGAATTTAAGATGTGGATATACTGGTTTTCAGTCACCTTTTCTGAGGAATGCCTTAATGGCATTGATGCTATGAAAAAATCCTCGCCCTGATGCTCCAGCTCTCATCCAAACATTTTAGGCGATGGATGATTTAAATGGGAGCGGATTGCATTCTTCTTGCAGCCTGAATGAGGTGACATATATTCAATCATTTTTTGGCATGAAAATGTTTGATAGGACGTTCATATGCCAATCATCTTATTAAGCTCTGGAGAACTCGCTTGAACGAAAAATGCATAATAACTGGTACCTGGGGGTTCTGATGTTCCACCTGCCCGAAGAATTAAAAATTGCAACACAACCCAATGACACGACCTGCGGTCCAACATGTCTGCAGGCAATTTATAATTATTATAACGACCCCACGGTCTTGGATCAGGTTATCCAGGATATTGATGCCCTGGAGGAGGGTGGAACCCTGGCGGTTATCCTGGCTTGCCATGCATTGAAGCGAGGCTATAGTGCGCGCATATATACATACAACCTGGACCTGTTTGATCCTTCCTGGTTCTCTAAAAAGACGAACATAGCACAGAAACTGAGAGCGCAGGCTGAGGAAAAGGATGATCCCAAATTGCAGTATGCCACACGCTTCTATCTGGAGTTTTTAGAGCTGGGTGGCGAACTGCGCTTCAGGGACTTAACACCAAAACTTATCCGCGGCTACCTGAATAATAATATTCCCATCCTTACGGGTCTCAGTGCCACCTATTTGTATCAGATGAAGCGCATTGTACCTGTGGAAGAACGTGAGGATGATATTCAGGGCTTTCCAGAAGGACACTTCGTCATTTTATCGGGCTATCATCAAACCAGCAACCAGGTCTCAATTACGGACCCTTTTGCCAATAACCCAGTGTCCGGAGAACATTATTATCAAGTTCCCATGGGAAGATTGGTCTGTTCAATTCTCTTAGGTGTCCTTACCTATGATGCCAACCTGCTTATCATTCAACCACAGACTAAAACGGAGGAACCATGCCCACATTGATTGTTGTGGAGCAACCTGAGAAGTGGGGCTTGGAAATTCCCGACGTTCCCGTGGTCGCTGCCAAGACATATTTAACCAGTATCGAGTATGTTGATCAGCCCAAGCTGAAGGTCTTTAATCTGTGTAAATCATACCGGTACCAAAGCATGGGATACTATGTATCACTTTTGGCTGAGGCCCGCGGACACAAGCCGGTCCCCAATATTTCTACAATTCAGGATACGAAGATGATGTCTCTAATTCGCTTGGTTTCCGAAGACCTGGATGATCTCATTCAGAAATCTCTGGAGCCTCTGAAATCACGGGAATTTGGGCTCACCATTTATTTTGGGAAGAATTTTGCCAAGCGCTACGACCGACTTTGCAATGAGCTCTTCAGGTCGTTCCAGGTTCCCTTTTTGAAAGCAGACTTTATCAAGAATGCTCAGGGAAGGTGGTTGCTCCAAAATGTGTCATCCATTGCCAGCCAGGACATCCCCAATGATCACAAGGCAGATGTGGTGGAATTCACCAGAGCCTATTTCAGTGGAAAACGATTTCATACTCGCAAAAAACAAACAACCCGCTATCACTTTGCCATTTTACATGATCCGCTGGAAGCCCACCCGCCCTCTAATGCGCGGGCAATTAAACGTTTTGTGAAAGCGGCTGAATCCCTGCGGGTAGAGTGCGATTTCATCACAAAAGATGATTATGGACGGATTGCAGAGTTTGATGCGCTGTTTATTCGTGAAACCACCAATGTTAATCATCACACCTTCAGATTTGCCCGCAAGGCTGTAGCCGAAGGATTGGTCGTTGTAGACGATCCTGATTCCATCCTGAAATGCACCAACAAGGTTTACCTGGCAGAACTGCTTCAGAGACACAAGGTGAAGACGCCTAAAACCATGGTGGTCCACAAGCAGAACCTCCATGATATCATCCCTCAGCTGCAGTTGCCCTGTATTCTGAAACAGCCAGACAGTGCCTTTTCCCAGGGGGTTTCCAAAGCAGATACGGAAGAAACCTTTCTGAGCACAGCAAAGGCTTTACTTGAAAAATCTGAACTTGTCATTGCCCAGGAGTTTATGCCAACGGACTTTGACTGGCGGATCGGGGTCTTCAATCAGAAGCCCCTGTTTGCCTGTAAGTATTTCATGGCCAAAAAGCATTGGCAGATTCTCAAAACCGATAGCGCGGGAAAACTTCAGGAAGGAAATTTCGAGACGGTTTCCGTTGAAGTGGCCCCTCCAAAGGTGATTAAAACCGCCCTTAAAGCCGCTAATTTGATTGGAGATGGCCTCTATGGGGTAGACCTCAAGCAGGTGGGTAACGAGGTTTATGTGATTGAAGTGAATGATAATCCCAATATCGATGCCGGTGTAGAAGATCAACTTCTCAATGACCATCTCTATCTGCAGATCATGGAAGGCCTGATCCAGCGGGTTGAACAAAACAAATCAAGGTGGAGCTAGATCATGAAGCCCAAATGGCCGTATTCGCTTTTTTCACGTTTCGGGGTCGAGCTGGAGTATATGATCGTGGACCAGCAATCGTTGAATATTCTGCCCGTTTGCGACCGCATCCTTGAACAACTGGCTGGTGAGATCACCGAAGAGATCGACCTGGGCGACTTTTCATGGTGCAATGAACTGGCCTTGCATGTGATCGAGTTGAAAGCCAGCGAGCCCACCAAAACATTGCAGGGCTGGGATACCAAAGCTCACCAGCAAATTCAGCAGCTTCAGAAAACACTGGATTCATTGGGAGCCCGCCTGATGCCCACAGCGGCTCACCCATGGATGAATCCACTACAGGAAACCCGGCTTTGGCCCCATACATATAATCCGATTTATGAATCCTATAACCGCATCTTCAGTTGCCAGGGCCATGGCTGGTCAAACCTTCAGAGCACCCATCTCAACCTTCCATTTCTGAATCCCCAGGAGTTTGGTCGTCTGCATGCGGCTATTCGCTTGCTCATGCCTATCATGCCAGCCCTCACGGCCAGCTCACCCATCCTGGAAGGTGCTGCCTGTCCAGCATTGGACCAACGCCTGGAGGTCTATCGCTTCAATGCAAAACGAATACCTTCCATTACCGGTCGTGTAATACCCGAGCCGGTTTTCAGTCCACAGGAATATGAACAGGAGCTGCTACAAAAATTGTATCGTGATATCGCGCCCTATGATTCGGAAAAAATCCTGCAGCAGGAATGGTTGAATTCCCGAGGCGCCATTGCCCGTTTTGACCGGGGAGCTATCGAAATTCGAATTCTGGATATCCAGGAAACACCCCATGTGGATGTGGCTATTCTGGCATTAATCATTGGCGTGCTGGAAAAGCTGGTGCATGAAGATTATCTGACCTACGAGGCGCAACAACTGTGGTCCGTTGATGCTCTGGCCAACATTTTTGAAGATGTGATTATCAAGGTTGATCAAGCCAGCATCCTGGATTCTCAATACCTTCAGATTTTCGGATTCCCTGGAAAAGTTGCCACGGCAAGAGAATTGTGGGAATTCCTGGCGCAGCAGTTAGACTGGGAAAGTCTGGAAAAACGGCAGTGGAAAAAATCATTGGATACCATCTTTTCACAGGGCTGCCTGTCCCGGCGAATCCTGAAGGCTGTTGGTGGTGACTGGCGGCATGAGCATCTGCACGAGGTTTACGGGAACCTTTGTGAATGCCTTATCAAAGGTGAGATTTTCATCCCATGAACATTAAAATGATCATCAGCTGCGAGCATGGTGGTCATCAGATTCCCGAAACCTACCAGTCCCTGTTTGAAAATCACCAGGAGTTATTGCAGTCTCATAGAGGTTGGGATGCTGGAGCACTTGATCTGGCGCAGCATCTGCAAAAGGAATTCCCCACAGTTTTTCATTCTACAACAACGTCCCGGCTACTGGTGGACTGTAACCGTTCGATTGGAAACACAGCCCCGTTTTCTGAGATTACCCGCCTCATCCCGGAAATCCAGCAACATGAAATCTTGCAAACGTGTTATTTCGCCCACAGAAACCCCATCGAACAACAAGTTCGGGAATGGATTCAGGCAGGCAACCTGGTGTTTCATCTCGCCGTGCATAGTTTTACTCCAGTGCTGAATGGGAGAACCCGGAGCAGCGATATCGGTCTGCTCTTTGATCACCGCCGTCCTCTGGAGAAAAAATTTGCAGACATCTGTAGACGCGAGCTGTCACGGGGCTTCCCAGGGTGGAAAATTCATCATAATCTGCCTTATCGTGGCGTATCTGACGGGTTGCCCACCTACCTGAGATCCCAGTTCGACGCTGCTCACTATGTGGGATTCGAATTTGAGCTCAACCAGAAACATGTTGATGTGCCTGTTCAGGAGTGGAAACAAATTAAACAGGCGGTTTTGAAGAGTCTGTCCCAAAGCCTGGAGAATACTTCAGGTTTGAGTTATTGAGTTGTAGATCTGAATGGGGTTGTACTGTGAGATCGTGGAGAGTATTTATTCGCCGCTGAAATGTCTTACACTTACCCTTGATTCCACTTTCGGGGCTTGAAAACCTGTGAGGGGGTAGGCAGGTCCGGCTTGCCCATCATAGCTCAAAGAGCGCAGATGGGAGTATAAAATTGAAACCAGTATTTGATGCTGGGGCTGAGTGCAAAAACCAGAGTATTATTAGTGTGTCAATGCTTGAAAGAAGATGAATCAACCATTAGAATCATTTCCGCAAGGAAAGCAACCAAGAACGAGGCATCGTTTTACAAAAGGTGAAAATATGAAAAACGAATATGATCTTGGGGCAATGAGAAGTCGCAAAAATCCCTACTCAAAGCATCTTAAAAAACAGGTTACCATTAGACTTGGGATTGAGGTCATTGACTATTTTAAGACCCTCTCAGAAGAGACTGGTGTCCCATACCAAAACCTGATCAATTCATATCTTTTAGACTGTGCACAGCACAAGAAAAAACCTGTAATGACATGGTCGTGAGACAATTCTACGATGGCCAAAACTGTTAAGCTGTAAGCTGACTCACAGCCTCTAAGCCCAGTAATAGAACCATTTACCAGCCAAATTTCAAAATATTTTGAGAATGGAAACTTTTTGGTGAGGTACTACCAGCTAGCCCTTCTATAGCTGGGACTTCTAATCCGTAGGTTACGTCTTTGCCTCGTACCTCTGCTGCGCCGCACAAGCGCTGGCTGGAGGCCGAACCCCGTCCAGATGTGGGGTGTCCGGAGTACTAAATGAGACCCTTCATTTGAGGGTTCTCCTTTTATGTGGTCGTTCAAAAAATTTGAGAACCGGGAATCCTTATAAAAAGCCAAACCAATTTTGCAGAAAAGAATTTATACTTTCTTTTTTTGTGCAATCATACATGAATTGTTGGTTGAGCAAGGATAAATAGTGGTAGGGGCGAAACTGTGATTTAATAACAAAAACAAAAAGTTTTGGTATGCCTTCCAATATGATAACACTTGGGATGATTTTTGCTGTTGTTACTGAGACGTTGATTGTGCGCGTCTAACCACTTAAAACCGGTAAATATGAGAATCTAAATGAAGATGAAAATTCGATTTGTTCTTTTTAGTTTATTTCTGTCATCGCTGTTGTTTGGTCAGTCTATATCTGACTATCTCGTTATGCCTGTTTCAGGAATTAGCTATCTACCTGAGCGATCAAACTTTAGTGTAAATATTGATTTTAGAATGGAAAATATTTCTCAATTCTATGATTATTCAGGAGCAAAAATTGGCATCGTGTCTGAAGCATTTGTTTTAGATCCGGAATATTCCAGGAGTGATTTACTCACTACCCTGGCATATGGCATATCTGATAGAATTGGAATTCGGGTACTCCTGCCTTATCGCCTGGGCTCAACAATTGACTTCACCATAGATTTTATGGGCTCCCAGACACCGGTAACGGTGGACGGACTTACAGGTTTGGGAGATGTTAAACTGGGTCTTTGGAACTTGTACAAACAGGACTATCGAGAAAGCTCCGTCCTCTATTCTTGGCTCACCTTACCCACGGGTAAATCCGAAAATGACTTGACGGAGGATGAGGCTGGACCGACTGGTGATGGCATCTTTGCGATCACCGCCGGCTGGGGCAGTGACTATATGCTCAGCAATCCACTGGGTTTATTGATCTCTCCAAATGTTGAATATACCATCCATGGAAATCGGGATGTCTTTCTGGAAGCTGACACTGTAAGTCAACGCGATGGGGGTCTTTTGGGGCTTGATCTCCAATTGGCGGCTACGCCACTATCTCTGGATGTATCCGGTGGGATGTTGGAGCTGGGGTTAGGGGCTGCATACCATTTTAATTGGAAGGATTCAGACGGACAGGACGGGGAATCCGTAGACGATAGTGATGGTTCCTTACACCTTATGACCCTGGATTTGGGACTATCCTATAGAAAGTCATCTCTGGGTAACTTGTTTTTGAATTTCAAGAAGCCAATCGCTGTCGGGGGACACAATTATTTGATTCCTCAGGAGTGGAGTGTGGAATTCGCTTATCAACCACGGGCGATACAAAAATCCACGCGAATACGCAAGGGAACTCAGGCAAGTGCTGTAGAACGTGGTCGGAAACCTGGGACAATCAGACCTTCAAGACTGGATCGGGTCAAGCCATTGGGATTTGATTCTAAATCGAAAAAGCGATCCCCAAAAAGTACCAACCAGCGTGCACCGCGAAAAGGAAATGAAGTCAGTTCGGAACCTGAAAAGATTAAAAAACCTCGTCTGGTGGATGCTAGCAATTCCAATCAGAAATATGAGGAGCTGGCCAGATCGTTTGGGACAAAAGATGATTATATTGTTAAGCCTATCACAAACAAGACCCTTCCTATACAAGCCACGAAAAAACAAGAAGTTGAGGTAGAAGAAACCCCAACCGCAGGAGTGGATAGTACTCCGATAAGCTCTGGGGAATATTCAGTTAATTTCGAAACACCTATGGATGAAACCGCTTCTACGTCAGAGTCTTCAGTTGAAGTTAAATCAACAGAATCGACAGAAGACCATTTACCCTATACCACCATTTCAGGAGCTCCAGAATATGATTATAGATTATATGGGGAATTACCACGTTACTCAAATACTGATCTCAAAGGCATGCCACATAAGCCTCAATTGATTTATGATAAATGGAATAACCCCAATGTTCTGCCAAAAAATCTTCTCATGGCAAAAATCAATACCAAATTTGCCAGCCAGGATACATCAGCTCGTGGCCTGGCTACAGCAGCAATCGGAGGATTCACCCATATTCCACAGAAAAGAAAATTTAAGGCAACTATTGATATCCAACCTGGCATGGCTTTATATGGATCGATTGATGGATATAGAGAATATGCCAGAATTGATGTTGGCTACGGGATTACCGATAAAATAATAGTTCAGGCATACGTCTCAGCGGACACTATGGAATTTACACCCAATGATACCCTGGGAAACCTGTCCGGCCTTGCCTATGAAAATATGAGATCGGCCATCGGAGCGAAATACCTGCTGGTTGATATTACTAAACTTAGGGTGGTTCCTGCTCTTTTTTATGAGCAAAGAGTTACCGATGACATGCAACCAGAGTGGAACCGATTCAGTCATCGGCAAATCAAGCCTGAGATTGCTGTGGACTATACACCTCGATCCAAGTTTTTGCTTTCCACCAATATTTCATATGGAATCACTCTCGGGGAGACCGTTGAGCAAACTCTGTCATATGATTTTCCAGGTTTTGGAACCTTTGATACAACCATTTCAAGTGATATGCAGGCAGGCAATACGCTTCGGTCCGATATTCGAGCCACATATCTGCTAAGCCCCATCGATACAAAAAGTAGGTTTATGGGAGTAATATCTCCAAATATCGGTATGGATTTCATCTTTGAACAAGTGAGCCAATCTTCATTCATGGGAGATAAAGTGGATGGAACTGAGGGGCATACAATCTCCATCGTACCTCTCGTCGGTCTAAGAAGCGTTGGTACAGGTTCCGCCAGTTTGAACTTCAGTCTGGGGGCACATATACCGATTTCGCAGGATGGCGGCTTTCCAGCTGTTACTGGTGTTGTCATGGGCTTAAAGTACCAGGGTTCGTTCCGGAATCTTCTAAAGAAAGCTTCCCAGAATGTATCAAACTAACGATGCAACATTTAGATCACAGGACATATACAGATGAATAAAAGTGCGTTTAATTTTGTGGTTAGAAAAAGTAGTGCGATTGGTCTGAACCTTCTGCTCTTCATTTTAATCAGTGCCTGTGTACCTGAAGTGCAACAGAGCCTCCTGCTCAATGACAATGAAATGGGTTCTTCACGAGGATATTTCAAATCTGAAATAGACCCGCTCACAATCTCTGCTGTAGATAGGGGGATGTCTCGACAGGATATCCAGTCTGAAATTGGAGTCCCAAAACACAGTTACATTATTGAAAATGGTTCCATTGAGTATGTTGTTGATGTACACCCCGTTATTATAAAAATGAAAAAAATAACCACCTCAACAACGTCAACCGTTTCAGGTGCTACAACTACATCGACAGGCTCAGAATATGTCCCAGTTTATGGTCCTTATTATTTAATTTATTACCAGGATCTATTGTGGGTATGGGGCCGGGATCAAGAACTCAAGAAAAACGAAAACCCTGCACTCCAGCAAATTATTCCAACCGTGATGAAGGGCTATGTATCTGAGCAACTTAAAATCAGACAAAAAATGTTGATGATGCAAAGATTGTTATATGGAATTCCGTCGGGGCTATTTCTCCTGGTGGCTATTTATGCAGTGACCAGTTCATAAAGGAAAAAATCATGAAATATAAATTCTTACTCGTCACCCTTGTTTTAATCCCCCTGCTCTCCACTACATTTGGTCAGAAGGGAGTTAAGGAGGAACATCCACTCCATTATGGGATGGAATTGGTGGAATTCGTTTCCTGGTACAAAGCCCCTCAAAGTATTCTAGAATTTAATTTTGGTCCCAATATGGATAAATTGACTATTCATATCCTAGATATTAAAAAACGACCAATATTTTATGCCTTCAGAAACAATCAATTGTATTTTTGGGGGTATTTGGAGGAGTTCGCCCAGTCTGATAAAGGAGAATTGGTTGCGCTAGCTGGAGAAATCCGACCCCGGATATCCGAGTTACTTGAAAAAAATGTTCAAGTAAAATTATTCAAGAACCTTACGGGGCAAGATCTGCTCTATCCCGGATACAGTGCAGCGAAGGTTGCAGAGATTCTTGAAAACGAGAAATTAGCCGGCAAGCTGTCTGTGTTTAATGGAGCCTCAGAGACCGAATTTACATATGGTGTATATGTGGCTAAAAGAAATAATTATGGCGTGCCATATCTCACGGTGTTTGAAAATGATCAGCTCAAATACTGGGGCTATTTCGAAGATTTCAACAAGTCATTTGATTTGACCAAAAATAGAATCAATCATGAGCTCCGAGATACAGTTTATAACCTGATTGCGGGCGAATTATTTAGCAACAATTAGAATACATTCACCAGCGAAGCACCAATATTATCTCAACCCGTCGGTTGACCTCGCGGCCGGCCTGGGTGTTATTGTCCCCAATGGGTTGGAATTCGCCAAAACCACCGATGGCGAAAACGGAGGGAGCCAGACCTGTCCTTTCCTGTAATTGGATCATGATAGACTGTGCCCGGGCTGCACTCAACTCCCAATTATCTCTATAAAGGGCATTCCGTGTAAGTGGCATATCGTCGGTATGACCTTCAATTCTAATTTCAACCAACCACTGAAAGCCAGAATTCTCAAGCTCATTCAAAAAATTGGCATGTTCAGTCTGCTTTAATCTGGAGCTATTCAGGTTCTGTATGGACGTTGCCACTTCGTCCAGCTGATCAAGATGGGTAGTGCGAGGCTGTGCAGAATCAACCTCGAAAAGCCACGGATCGTTCAATGTGATTTGAACACCTTTTGAATTCCGGCTCACACAAATTTCTTCGACTCCAGCTTCATCCATGACAGCCTGAAGTTCAGGTGATGCCTCACCCAACCGGTCATTCACCTGCGGGGTGACCGAATACTAAAAAAAAGGTCAGCTGGTTCCTGACCTGTCGAAGGGTGCTGGTCTTTTTTTGCCTCAATAAACACAACTGAGTTCAGGTAGTTTTACCAAACTCGACATATAGTTGGTAATCCAGTGGTCCCATTATCACCGGGTATAACACCATGAAGTGTGTATTATCTTAGTTGGGAAATTGTCCGTCTAGTATTGAAGTATCACAATCTACATCCTCATTCTTAGGCAATGTTTTTGAAAATAGTTTAGGATAGTCTGTAACTTTTGGTGGATAATTCCATATTATTCGTATGATACAGGCTATTTATGATTGATTTTAATATTTTATACTCGCGATATTCAAGTGACATTTACCACTTCGCTCTGTTCCTGAGTGGAGACGCGGTTGAGGCAGAAGAGATTACTGCTGAAACATTCGCGCGTGCTCTCATGGGGAAGACGCCACTCGTATCAGCTACGGTTAAGGGTTATCTGCTCACCATCGCCCGGAATCTGTATCTAGAGTCACTACGGAGCACAAAGCGGTTTATGGATCTTTCGCCAGAGCTTCCGGATACAGCTCCACCTTTGGAAGACATGGCTAGCCTCAAAACAGAATTAGAAGCTGTACAAGCATACTTGCAGACTTTTTCCGAAATCGATCGAGCAGCCTTACTGCTTCGGGTGGATGGAGTGGCGTATCATGAAATTGCAACCTCACTCAACATTTCTTTGTCATCAGCCAAAGTTAAGGTGCATCGACTACGTTTAAAACTGGTGGAATGGCGCACTAATCGTGAATTGTGAATACTAAAACTATCGGAGAACGCAATGGAATCTATTTCAAGAAATGTCATACTTGATTTACTGCCAGCATATATTGCAGGTGAAGCAAGTGAAGAATCAAGGGCTTTAGTTGAAGAGTTTGCCAAACATGACGCCCAGATTACAGGCTATCTGCGTACGAACACATTAGAAGATGACCCACTCTCCTCCAAGATTGATGTGCCAGAGGATTTGGAGATGAAGACCCTTAAACATGTCCGCCGTAGTATCCGCAAGCAAATGTGGTATGTTGCTCTAGCAACAGCATCAATTTTAACGCTGCCCTTAGTGGCGATGCTGTTTACGAGTGAAGTGAACTGGGGATTGTTCGATTTTATTGTCATGGGTATCCTCTTGTTTGGTACTGGTCTTACGTATATACTGATATCAAAAATGTCAGACAGTTTTGCTTATAAATCGGCAGTAGGTGTTGCGGTAGTAGCAGGATTACTACTCATTTGGATAAATCTTGCTGTGGGGATCATTGGATCAGAGGGTAATCTTGCCAACCTGTTGTACGCTGGTGTGTTCGCTGTTGGAATTGCAGGTGCCCGGATAGCACGACTTAAACCACAGGGAATGGCGCGCACAATGTTTACGACAGCGCTTGCTCAAATGCTGGTTCCTGTGATTGCACTGATTTTCTGGAGAACCACTTTGGAAGACTCTCCAGGCATACTGGGTGTCCTTATCATGAATGCGTTTTTCGCAGGTTTATTTATTGTATCTGCGCTATTGTTTCGAAGCGTTGCCCGAAAAGTATAGCATAACATATTCTTGTAGCAGACTGTTTCAGAAAAGAACCTTAATTTGGCGTTCATTTCAAAAACATCACTATATAGTCACAGGCACCACGCAAACCTTTAGACAGATTAAAACGCAATGTATTTCTAATGTGTAGGTTACGTCTTTGCCTCGTACCTCTGCTGCGCCGCATAAGCGCTGGTTCGAGCCCGAACCCCGTCCAGAGGCGGGGTGTCCGGAGTATTAAAAAAGGTCAGCATTGCTGGCCTTTTTGGTTACCTCAATAAATACTGCTGAGTTCATGTAGCTTTCCCATACTCGATATATAATTAGTTACACAACCCCGCATGAGCCTTTAATTAACAAATACAATTAGCTACACTTAGGAATAAATTCAAATATTAGCGGGGAGCCCAAAGGAATGAGTTCGCACCAGTTTTGGCTCTACTTCAAACTAATTTATCTTTTGCTTTTATAAATAGATAAACCATCGATCACGCTCATTCAGTTTCCAAATGATTTCCCTTGTTGAATTTCAGCACTCCGAATTTTGCAGGAATGTGAAAATCTCCTAGCGTTGGTGACCAGCCTAATTCCGGTCTTTCTCCTGCTATATCGTGGTTCATACGGAAAAAATTTATCCGCCAGCTACCCGATTCAACACTGGCCTTTTCTTCAATCAAACCTGCAATTGGAATTGCAATCTCAACCGTCCATTTTTTATCTGTGTCAGTATGCACATTTAACGATCCATCTATAGTGACGGCTGTCTGAATTCCGCCTACATTAAATGCAATAATTTCAGCATCATCCGTTTTTGTGGGTATTTCAAGATGAGCATCAAACACAACATTTTTTGGTGATACCTGAATCTCATAATATGTATTCAGTATGCCATCTGTATCGATAAATATCTCTACCGCATCTTTTTCCCATAAATGATCATCCCTGTTTGAGAACTCGCTCCATATATCGCTATCATGGCATTCGTAGGCGATGTATAAATTTTGCCGATCATAACAGGTTCTCACCCAGGTCATTGTGGAGCTGTCATGTACTACCCCGGCGCTACTGTTGTGTTTCAATGCAATTGTTTCACTATTTTGCCATGCATCTTCATTAAGAATTCCATCAATCTTAATATTTGATTCTGCAAATTGTGCCGTGTAGGTATACTGATTTGGCTCTATCTCCTCACTGCATTGACATAAAAAAATGCTCGCAATTGTAAGCAGGAAATGAAGTTGTTTTTTTGTCATCATATTTTCACCTTCACTCGTTCAGGGGTCCTAAAATACTCCTATATGGTATCAATTATCATTATTCATAATGATATACTAGGTCAATTAATTAGCTTGTAAAGATTCGTTCAACACAAAATAATGGGGAAATAAGCACTATTGAAAATTAATAATCATAATTTATTTGTCGAGGAATCGGTCCTCTACATTTATGAATCAAGTGGAGTTTAGCTATATGAAAAAAGTATTTGGTGTGAAAACGCCCATGTTAATCGTTGGCCTGGTGCTGACAACCTTGCTGTGTGTCGCCTGTGTGGGGAAGACTGACATGATTTTGAAGGGTGGGCAGGATGGTGATCTAGCTCCGCTCGTGCTACAGGTTCTTGATTATACGGAGAATCCTGTCGATATTCCGAATCCGGACAGGGGCTTTTACAGACCCGAAGGATATATCATTCCAGTGGATGGTGGAACTCCAGGTTTTCCAGACTTGGGAGCCATTATAAGTGGTACCGATGTTTCCGTTGATTCCCGCATCGTTTATATGGAATTTGACCTGAAGAACTTTTCGTCGAACGCTCCCCTCAACGGCAAACCCATAGGACCCTGGAGTGCTGATGATGCGCTTCCGCCAGATTACGGAACAACGCAACCTTTAACACTCGCTGCGCTTGATTATGTAAGGGCCGCGCTTCAAAGAGTAAGAGATAGCGAAGCCGTTGCCATTGTGAAATTTAATTATGACGGACGGGGCCATACTTATGTTGATAATAATAGTTATGACCAGGTCATTCATGATTGCGAACCAGGAGCGCCAGAAGGTCGGGAATGGTATGAAACTGGCGTTCGTGACGATTCTGATTTATGTGGTATACCTGGTCATGAGGACAAAAACTGGGTGCAATATCATCTTTGGCAGCTTGGGAGTATTTTCAGCGAATTCGAAGCGTGTATAATGGTTGTTAAAGGGGGTATCTTTGGACCATGGGGCGAAATGCACTCGTCATCATATGCCAGAACTCGAGAGGGGTATCACTGGCTATTGAAAGCGCTACTGGGTTATGTTCCCCCTTCGCGTTCAATCCTGGTACATGCTGGCGGAGTCATGGCATGGCATAACGTTGAGCATGGTACCGATTATAGCTTTACTCATTTAATGCCGGCCCCGGCCCGTGGAACACCGGCGCAACGTTTCGGTATGTTCAACGATAGTTATTCGGCGGGTTCGAGAGGCAACTTTTATAATGACAATGGCTCACTTTCCGAAGGGTATCCATTTATTGGAACTGGGGCTCAAGCTGATTTTGATCGTAACGTTGCTTTAACATGGATGAGAAATCAAAATAACTTCTATGGCGGTGAATCAGTTAGACCCGGTGCCGATGATAATATCTACCCCCGGTTTCCGAACGCTGTTTATGAAGCCGCTTATGCTCAAACAACTCATTTGAATACAAGTTGGAACAGAGGCACATATAAACTTTGGGGTGATTTTGTTTATAATGAAGAAAATGTCACTGCCCCTTTTACACCTCCACATGATGGAGTGACTCGAAGGGCCATCTTTGACCCGGTATATAACGGCAGAAGCGGAATGGAATATATCAGGGACAGGCTGGGTTATCGGTTAGTGTTGCGCGAGGCTAATGCAAGTGAATGGGTAGAACAGAATGGTACCCTACGGTTTGAAGGGAAGCTTCAAAACGTCGGCTTTGGTAACGTAGTAAACCAGAAAAATGTGTGGATAATTCTGAAAGCCAAGGATGGTTTTAACTCATACACAGCTCTTACAAGTCTTGACGCAAGAGATTGGCGGCCTGATTTGGACAGCAGGGCAGACAATAAGGCTGCTTGGCGTGATTTAAACTTTTCAATTAATATGGGCACATTTGGTGAGGTGCCTCATGGTGACTATGATATCTTCTTGAAGATCAATGATCCTAAAGAAACCAGCACTAACAAGCGTTGTATACAGTTTGCGAATCACAATATTTGGAATACTTCCCTTTGTGCAAACTTAATTGGTGTGACCACAGTTGCCCCCTAGATATACATCGGCAAAGGTGTAACCAAAAGAACGTAGGCGGCTGGACACTCCTAATTATTAGACCAGGGCAAGGAGAGGGAGCCAAGTAATGGCAGTATTTACTCGCCTAATTCAAAACTTTTGGAGTCCGGTCCCTTTTTAGTCAGTGCTACCCTGAAAACCCTTAAATAGCCCTATAATCCAGGGATTCATAATCCGTAGGTTACGTCTTTGCCTCGTACCTCTGCTGCGCCGCATAAGCGC
>JABMOT010000010.1 GCA_013202385.1 Fidelibacterota bacterium | reverse complement strand
TGATTAATCCTGTCAGTCACCCCTTTAAGATTGATGCTTTGATCTTCATTCAGGAAAATACGGTCCAGTTGTTTATCAAAATATCCAAAAAGTTTTGCTCGCATTGATTTTGAAGTGTCATCGGGTGATGAATATTCTTCAGTGTATGGCTCACTGAGGTATAAAGGATTTTCAGGATCGCTTACCTTGGGATCTAAAAGTTCTGGATGAAGAATATCTGCCCAAAAAACCAGCTCGAAGGGGATATGCTTCTGTCCCACGCCAATTCGCGCAAGTCCTGCATGAATAGATTTGAGCCACCAGGCTTGTAAAAGAGCTGCCTCTGGTTTGTTTCCCAGACCATGTATTCCAATAATAATTTTCTGCATGGGAATCCTCGGTTTTAACTTTTTCACCATGAATGAACCTGGCTTTAGCTTTCCACTTTTTCGAAGATCATTGGCTGTTCCAGTGGTACCATCATTTCCAATGTAGCGGATTATGAGCCGGACAGGTCATTTACAGGAAATCCGGCTGTTTTCAAATGAATAATAGCTCAACTATCAAGTTTACCTGGGTCAAAATATATTCCTTCTGGTTCATCCCTGTCAAACATCATTCTCAAGTGGATGCCATCCAAGGAGTATGTATATTGACAGATATTGCAGGTTTTTATTCAAGCATAGCCAAGCGAAACAATTAAATATTCGACTCAAGTCATAGGGAGATCTGAATAGTGGCACAGCCAAGCAGCAGCGATGGTGGCGGAGATCAATCCAAGACTTCAAATGGAGAGCTGTACCCAGGAAATATTTTGCAAGACCCAAGGGGTGTAAGGAACCAGGATATGGTCATCCTTTCCCTGGATCATGAATACCGATATCTCTATTTCAATAGTACTCACAGCGAAGCCATGAACCAAACCTATGGTACGAAACCAGCAATTGGTGATTGCATCTTTGATCATATAAAAATTGATGAAGATGCAAACGAAGTAAAAAAATACTATGACAGAGCCCTTTCTGGAGAGGGTCATATCTCAATTCGCGAATCTGGTTCTGGCCTGAACCATTCAATATATCGAACCTTTTACAACCCTATTTATGATGATAAAAATGAAATCATTGGGGTTTCTGTTTTTGCCCAGGATGTTACAGCTCAGAAGCTTGCTGAAAAGAAAATGCAAGAATCGGATCGGCTACGAGAACTTTTGCTGGATATCATTACCCACGATCTGAAAAACCCCGCTGGGGTTGTCCTAGGTATGGCACAACTGGTACTGGAACAATTTCCTGGCAATGAGCTCATCGAGGCTATTTATTCCAGCAGCAAGCGATTGCTCAAGGTTCTTGATGATACTACTATTTTAAGTCAAGCGGCTTTTGGTGAAGTCATTCCAAGCGAACCCCTAAACTTACGGGGGATCATAACTGATATTGCAAAAGAATTCTCATCTATGGTAAGTGATGCAGGGATAAGTCTGGAGCTTGATATAGATTCAGAGATTGAAATCACTGCTAATCCCTTGATCGGTGAAATTTTTAAAAACTATATCAGCAATGCTATCAAGTACGCCAGCGACGGCAAAAAAATCCTGATTGACGCCTTGCCAGGGAGTGATTCCATTCAAATCTGTGTCAAAGATTTCGGGTCTACCATTCCTGAGGAAGTCCGTGAACAAATCTTTGAGCGCCGGACACAGTTAGCTGGATCGATTGGGAGGGGACGAGGACTTGGACTTGCAATTGTGAAAAGAATTGCAGAAGCCCATGGTGGCAAAGTATGGGTAGAAGCGAATTATCCCCAGGGTAATTGTTTCTGTCTGAAACTCCCATTTAGACCATCTGAATAGGCAGGCTTCCACAGCTAGCCATTCAAGGAACTAATGTCTCATTCCCAATACAGCTCCGTTCACAAATGAAAACATCCATAAGGTCCAGACTGCAACACTAAATTTGTGGAAATTGGTAAGCGCCTTTTCATCTTTTCTTATCAGAACAACTGTTGCCCAACTTGTATGAACAAGCATGAGAATGATCCCGATATAACCTGTCATTGAATGTAGACTAAATCCAGAGATCGTAGAATTCATGATCATAAGCGTTGTTCCCACCGTGTCAAAGACCAGTCCAATCCAAAAAAGAGCGAGATGCTCAATACGTAATCTACTCAGCAGCTTTTCCCACCACGT
>JABMOT010000095.1 GCA_013202385.1 Fidelibacterota bacterium | reverse complement strand
GGTTGGTGACTTCTTTAATCCCAATGCAGATGTACCTGATGGCTGGTTTTACTGGTGGCCTGATTTCAGTGCCGGCAAGACAGACTGGGAGACCAATGCTCCAGTTCTGGCCGGTCAGACATCCGCTGAAGCTCATTCTGGCGAATCATCACTTCAGATGACCAAGGAAAGTACTGAATGGGAATTGGTTGTGAACTCAGATCCAACTGATTTCGTGAATGATGGTACTCCCTTGTTATTTTCAGCCTGGGTAATGACTGAAATGGTTGAGGGTACATCAGATTTGGCACATACAGATGGCAGTTATGGAATGGGTTTCACAGTAACCTGGCATGATGGCAGCATGGGTGACGATGGCTGGGGTGAAGTCGGTGGCACAGACTATCAATTTACTGTAGCCGGTGATACAACGGACTGGACACAGTATCAGGTAGCTTTGGCACCACCCTCTGAAGCTTCTCAATATAGTCTCAGAGCACGCTACTGGCCAATGTTCAGAGGCACCACCTATTGGGATGACTTTGAGGTTCGCAGGACTGCGCCTCTGGCAATCGACGAGAATCCAGAGTATGCTGTCAAACCGGATAAGTATGATTTACTCTATGCATATCCGAATCCATTTAATCCAACGGTGAACCTGTCATTTGACATTGCACAGCAAAGTCATGTGACCATGCTTGTCTTTGATCTTCTGGGCCGCAAAATCGCGACCTTGCTTGACAAACCCATGCAAGAGGGACATCACCTGGTTCAATGGGGCGCGATGACCGATAACGGTTCTCCTGTTCCTTCAGGTGTCTATCTGGTTCAGGTCAGATATGACAATCAGATTCAAAGCTTGAAAAGTATAACCTACCTGAAGTAGGTAACAGTGTGGCGGGGGTAAATAGTGAAAATTCTATTTACCCCTGTCATTTTTAAAGCCCTTGAGCAAAAGATTGTGCCATGCTTCTCTGCAGGCGTAATCAAAAAATCAGGGTGGAGTGTTTAACAAATGGTGCATCAACTGACGCTTACAAATCACTTGGGCGAAGGCGAATATGAATGAACAGTTTAGTCCTCAGGAAATGATCTAATGAACAACGCTATCAGAAATATTCTAGAGAAACCCGTCATCATTTTCTGCCTGCTTTGTTTAACATTCTTGATCCCTGCGGTTCAAGCTGCGACCACTGGAAAAATTTCCGGTGTGGTTACTGATGCAGTGAGTGGTGAACCACTTATTGGTTTGAATGTCATTGTGGATGGCATCGGTATGGGTGCTGCCAGTGATATTAATGGGTATTACCTCATTCTTAACGTCCGGCCTGGCACGTATACCTTACGCTTGTCCATGATTGGCTACCAGACGAAACAGGTCGAAAATGTATCGGTGATATCAGACCATACGACCACCATAAATATTGAATTGAACCAGGTCTCCCTGGAAGCTTCTGAAGTCGTGACTGTCACGGCTACCCGTCCCACCATACAATTTGATAGAACGTCCACCGAATCGTCAGTGTCCGCCACCCAAATTGCGCAAATGCCCGTGGAGTCTGTTCAGGACATTTTGAATTTACAGGCCGGTGTTGTGGAGGGCCACTTCCGAGGGGGTCGGAGTCAGGAAGTTGTGTATCAGATTGATGGCATCCCTATCAATGATGCCTACAGTGGTGATGCAACGCTTTTTGTAGAAAATGACGTTATACAAGAGCTTAAAGTCATTTCGGGTACGTTTAATGCAGAATATGGTCAGGCGCAATCCGGGATTGTAGATATCATTACAAAAACAGGTGCTTCTCATCTTACAGGCAGCCTGAGCATGTCTCTGGGGGATTATGTTACTTCCCATAATAATATCTTCTGGAATATTGATGATCGTAACCCCACTGATTATACCAACATCAACCTGTACCTCAGTGGACCCTTAGGTCAAAGATTGAATTTCCTGATGAATTACAGGACCCAGACTGATGACGGCTACCTGTACGGCCGAAATGTTTTCTTACCTGTTGATACGCTTGCATATGGGGACAACAGCTACCACGCGATGGGCTACAATAACAGCCATTCATTATTTGCCAAGCTTTCCTTGAGATTAACCGATCATGACCGCCTCGCATTAAGTTCAACCTTTCAGGTTGTTGGTCAAAATCGCGACTTCGGTATTTATGACCACTTATTTAGATACAATCCTTTGGGACAGGGCGAGAGCAAAGAAAATGCAGCGATTACGCTATTCAGTTGGAATCATCTGCTGTCCTCAGAGAGTTTTTTCAATATTCGAGCCTCTTACAGCATGAAGGATCATAGCCAATATACCTTCGAAGACTCATTAGATGAGCGCTATTCAACAGATGGCAGACTGAGACAAACGGGGAGTTATTCTTTCTATACGGGTGGAACAGACATGGTCTGGATAACAAGATCATCGTTAACTGCTTTGATCCGGGGTGATTATACCAAACAAATCTCCAGAGCTCAGCAAATTCAAATGGGCGTGCAGTTGAAAACCCACCAACTCAAACTCCATGACATAAAACTTAAAAAAAATGCTGAAACAAATTTTCAGGTTACGGTGCCAACCGTTAATACAGCGGATAACCAGCAATATTTAAGAGAGCCCATCGAAGGTGCTGCTTATATCCAAACAAAGTGGGAATCAAGTAGTCTGATCATGAATCTTGGCATCCGCTATGATTATTTCGATGCAAAGGGGCTGATCATTGAGGATTTATCCCGTCCCCGAACCTCATCCACCAAAGCATCCTCAACAACGCAACAAATAAGTCCCCGGATCGGTATATCATACCCGATTACCAATACAGGTGTAATGCATGTTTCTTATGGACATTTTTTCCAGATTCCTGAGTTTCAATACTTGTACGCCAACCCTAATTTTACAGTCAATCCCGAAGAAGGATTGGCCTCTGTGCTAAACTATCCATTTGGTAATGCAAATCTTAAATCCCAAAAAACAGTTGCCTATGAAATTGGGCTACAACAGGAATTATCTCCTGCTCTGGCTTTAGACGTAACAGCCTATTCGAAGGATATTCGCAATCTCCTGGGCTCAGAATTGAATACAATAGCCACTGGCGAAGAGCATTCAGGGATCCAGTACGGTCGCTATGTAAATCGTGATTATGGTCATGTAAAAGGCTTGACCTTTATGCTGGAAATGAAAGCAATAACAGGTTTCAGCGGAAGCGTAGACTATACTTTTCAAGTTGCACGCGGGAATGCTTCTGACCCCAAATCCGTGTTAATTGACTCCCAAAGTGATCCGCCCGCGGAATCAGAAAAACAATTGGTTGCTCTGAATTGGGACCAAACTCATACCTTGAACACTCAGCTTACCTTTCAAAGTTTAAACGGCTATGTAATAACTGTTTTGGGGAAAGTCGGAAGCGGTATGCCCTATACGCCATCTGTGGCTGAATCTCAGGCTGTAATAGAAAATTCTGAGCGCAAACCTTATCAGATGACCTTTGAACTCTATGCGAAAAAAAGTATTCAGATTGGCAAGCTTGCACTCGATTTAACCCTGAAAACCTACAATCTTTTTGATCGATTAAATGAGTCAGATGTCTACGGAGATTCGGGCCGGGCAAGCTATACCCGGGATCTTTATAATACGGGTGATGCTCAAGGTCTCAATACCAAAGCAGAATATTTTACCAGACCGGATTGGTACCAATCCCCACGGCGGGTCATCTTTGGAATCTCAACCAATTTTTAAGCATTATGAATGGGTGTAATGATATGCAATTGAAGAAAATGGCCAGGAACGGATCTCTCCGTACAGTTCTGGGCGATGCAATCGGTAATGGAGCTTTAGTTTTCTGAGGTATATGTGAATTATAATTTTATCATGCGAATATTTGCCGGTTTACTTGTCTGTATAACCGGACTGGTTGGCCAGGAAGCTCCCCGGGGAGACGTACGCTACACGCAATGGGGAATACTGGATGGAAACGCAGTTCGAACCCTTTATTCAAATCATGCTGAAGTCGCCCGTTGGCCTGATCAGCCCTCTGGGGAATGGCCAAAAGGCAGTGGTCACTCTTACGTAGATGGCGTTGCTCTGATTATTGCTGCTGCCACTGATGATACGACTGGAAGACGCATTCACCCTATGTCCACGAATTATCGCGAATTCATTGACCG
The DNA here is from genome assembly GCA_013202385.1 of Fidelibacterota bacterium. Classification (GTDB taxonomy): domain Bacteria; phylum Fidelibacterota; class UBA8477; order UBA8477; family JABMPR01; genus JABMPR01. Next base: position 15,369 of record JABMOT010000095.1, on the reverse strand, counting down.
GGACCCCGTGGAAAAAACACCCTGGGGCTGGGCTCCCTTACCAGGGTATTCAAATTTACGCCAATCTAATCCAGCCAGAAGCGATGAACCTTTTTCATGGCCCGATGTTTGGGCTGACCAACCTTCCTGGTCTGGTGAGTGGAATGGTTTTTTTGGACGAGGCATCACAAACGCTGATGTAGAAACCTACTTTGTGTGTGATGATTCTCCAGATGAAGAATGGTTCCATGCCAGTAATGTTGCCACTGGCCAGGGCGTCTTCTATCCCGATCCCTCAGATACTACACGGGGAGGCCTGGGGATGCAAATACGGGGACGTGGTTTTCAGTGGTCTCATGTATTGGCCCAGGATGTTATTTTCTGGTATTATGAGATCAGCAATGAGAGCGCCACAGATTATGACTCTGTCTATTTTTCCCAATACATTGATTGGGGAATAGGAGGAACTGCTGATTCTGGTGATGATGAAGGAGGCTTTAATACCTACCTGGATATTGCCTTATCATGGGATTTCAATGGCATTGGGCAACCCGGTCAATGGTCACCTACCGGCGTAGCTGCCTATGCATTCCTGGAAAGCCCAGGCAATCCATTTGATGGCATAGATAATGACGACAACGGGATTGTGGATGAACGACGAGATAATCCTGCTGGCCAGTGGATTGACGACCCACCCAATCATGGTGTTGCGGATATAGATAAGTTCTATGAGTTTTATAAAAGATATCCAGTCCCCCATTTTGAGGGAGATGAAGACCAGGATTGGGTCGGATTCAGCGATGATAACCTGGATGGTCTGTGGAATGCTGGCGAGGCCCTCAATGATGATGTTGGTGAAGACGGATTGGCACCCTATCATCCGAATTATCCCGGTCCTGATTGGGGCGAGGGAGATGGCGAACCCACTGATGGTGAGCCCAATTTTAATGCCACTGACAAGGATGAATCAGATCAATTGGGGTTGACTGGTTTTAAAGTATTTAATGTTCATGATTATGAGCTCACCAATGATGAAACCGACTGGAGGGATATATTTACAGCGCTTACCCCACCCACTGACCAATTTTTGGGCGGTGGTAGGAATCTGGGGATGTTCTTCTCGTCAGGTCCTTTCCCAATGCCCGCAGGGCATAAAGAACGCTTCTCCATGGCCTTAATTTTTGCTGAAATGGACTTTCCCAAAAATCCTACGACCAACGAGATCAGAAATTCGGCACTTGCCAGGAAGAAAGAAATTGTTCAACAGATTTATAATGCTGATTATCGATTTTCTCAGCCACCCCTGAAACCAAAACTGACTGCTATTCCGCGAGATGGTCAGGTCATTTTATATTGGGATGCACGCGCTGAAGATTCTTTTGATCCCTTCACCAAAGAATATGATTTTGAAGGGTATAAACTGTATCGCAGTACAGAACCGTTTTTCAATGAAAATCGCACGATTACCTCTACCTACGGAGAAAAGACCTTTAAAGCCCCCCTGGTTCAATATGATCTTAATAATGAATACTCAGGCTTACAGCCCGTTGATATTCTGGGTGTTAAATTTGATCTGGGCAATAATACCGGTTTGAAACACTTCTATTTTGATGATGATGTAATCAACGGAAGAACTTACTATTACGCACTGGCTTCCTATGATCGTGGATTGGTAGGCAGGGATGCTCAAGGCAATGTTTACATTGACGAGAACGGCCATGCCAGAGGCTTGGCTCCCAGTGAATGCGCTACCGTTATTAAAGTAGATATTTCCCAAAATATTCAGGTCGATATTAACACCGCCTCAGTAACCCCCCGAAAAAAAGCACTGGGTTACATTGAGGGGCAGATTGATGAAGATATACAGAGTAGCTGGAGGATTTTTACAGGACCAGGTACGGGAGAAATAGATATCCTGACTGTCGAAGATGATTCCTTACGAAGTGGTCATGAATACAGACTTTCCTTTATCAGTGACTTTGCCCATGATATTAATCCTTTCCCGTCGGTCAAACTGGATAATTTGACCACTGGTAAAACCTTGATTGATACGTTGTCAATCGAACTGGCTGAACAGGAATTGCCCGTAGTTGAAGGTCTGGGAATTACCATCTTCAACGAACAAGAGGTTGATGTGATTGAATCCCTCAGCGGCTGGGGAGCTGAAACAATATCCAATTACGATATTACGATTAAAAAACTCATCCGAGGTGATGATCTTTGGGCCAGATATGGTGATAATGTTAATGCAGTGACTGGTGAGATTACCAATCTGCGGAATGTTCCATACCCAGCCGATTATACGATCTTTTTTGAGAACGATACTTCAAAAATAGATACATCTTTTCAATTGGGTTACCCTGGTGGCTCAAGTGGCCGACCCGCCATCCCCGTACCCTTTAGAATCTGGAATGAAACAGAACAAAAATGGGCTGAATTCGGTATTGTGGAAAAGATCCGGGGTGATTCAACGAGATATGATTTCAAATGGGAGCCAGATGAGCCCATCATGATCCTCGTTGGTGATAGTTCCGGTGCTGACGTTTCTTACCCGGGTTATAAAGTAGCCTGGGTCATTCGATTATTCGCGCCTGAAGATGTATCTGTTTCTCCCATTCCCCCAAAAGCCGGTGATATTATTAATATCGTGACATCAAAACCCTATCGCGATGGAGAAGAAATACGCTTCAACGTAGTCGGGGCTCAAAACGATGAGGATGCAGCAACGCAGTCGCTCGAATCTGTATTTGTGGTTCCCAATCCCTATGTCTCAACCAGCATATTCGAGCCCTCAAATGTCTATAAATCCGGCAGGGGTGAGCGGCGTATATATTTTATGAATTTACCCCAGGAGTGTAAAATTTCCATCTATACAAAATATGGTAAACTGGTGGATGAGATTGAACACGGCGGGGTGAGCGGCAATGGCCAGGAAGCTTGGAATCTGGTAAGCAAGGATGGGATGAACATTGCCTATGGTATTTACTTTTATGTGATCGAGGCATACGGGGAGAAAGTTGTGGGTAAATTTGCAATTATCAAATAGCATTCAAGGTCTGATCTCATTTTTACTGCTATCAGCAACTTTAATTGGTCAAAACTATGTTACGGATGTATCAAAAGTCGGGACTACCGCTGGTGGCATATTGGACATGCCAGTAAGTGCCAGATCTCTGGCCATGGGAAATAGCATAAGCGGCCTCGGTGTTGATGCCTCGGCATTGTTTATAAATCCTGCAGCCACAACCCGCCTGGATCAGGGTTCAATAACGGCAACCTATATGCCATGGCTAGCTGATACGCGCCTCCAGTGTTTTGCACTTTCAATGCCCCTGAGCCAGGGCTTTGTGTTCGGAACCTATATAACCTCGTGGTCAATGGATGATATGCCCGTCCGGACTGAGATTCAACAGGACGGAACAGGGGATTTTTTTAATGCTGGAGACCTGGTTGCAGCCTTGGTGGTGGGGAAACAACTGACAGACCGTTTTTCCATCGGTTTAGGTGTTAAATATTTGCAGGAAAGAATATGGCATTCCACGGCGAAGGGATATGCCATGGATTTTGGAACAGTCTATCGCACCAACATTTTGGGCGATTTGACCATGATCACAGTTTTGTCCAATTATGGCACCGATATGCAGATGAATGGTCGTGATCAAAGCGTTGTCCATGATCCTGATACTGAAGCTGAGGGAAATAATGGGAACATACCGGCAGAATACACCACAGATCGCTGGCCCCTGCCGCTGAGTTTTAGATTCGGGCTTTCAAGCAAGGTCATCAGCAATAATTTATTTTCTGTTGCAGTTGAATTTGATGCAATCCATCCCAGCAATAATTACGAGAGTATTGATCTCGGTGTGGAGATTCTTATTCTTGATTATGTCTATATTCGACTAGGAAAGAACAGTCTATTCCAAAATGACGCCATAGAAGGATTAAGTCTGGGGGGAGGAGTGAAATTCCCGATAAATACTAAAGCGATCGTCTTCAATTATGGCTACCGTGATTTTGGTCATCTGGGATACTTGCAGGCTTTCTCTGTTTCAGCAACACTTTAATTGGTAAGAACCAGGTGGATCAGATGAAAAAGATTAAACAGGACCGTATAACTTTAGCACTACTCTCTTGATTTGAGCATCGTACGCTACCACATCGGCAATTCTGGAAAGAGAATCAGATGATGACTATCAAATTATCACCCGGCAGAACCTATTTTTTGGTCCTTCAAAAGCCCCATGTTGAGAGTGCTTTTACCGATATGGGCCATCTGGAACAACACTCACGCTTTGCACTGGGACTCGCTCTATAACTTCATGTTTAACCAGATAATAACTTTTGTTAAGAATCTTCTCACTACTTTGAGAATTAAAAAGACAGCTACACTCTGTCTGGTTTGCCTGATCTCCGCTTTCATGGCTTCCTGCTCCCGGGAGGATCATAGCGTTGTGGAAAAAGCCGATGGGAGCACCACCATAACATATTGGTGCGCATCCAATCCCCATGAGATTGAATTGGCCGAAATTTTGGTTGAAGCCTGGAATAAAGAAAATCATACGGTCAAAGTGAAGCTCCAACCCATCCCGGCCAGCCAATCCTCTGAAGAAGTTCTGTTAGCCGCTATAGCCGGTGGCACTACTCCAGATCTTTGCTCAAATATGTGGCCGGGAGCCATGGATGAGTTTATCAATGCTGGCGGTCTGGTCCGTCTGGATCAATTCGAGGATTTTTTTGAATACAACCTGGCTCGCGTTCCCGGGGAACTCATGAAAACCTTCGCAGCCAGTGATGACCACTACTACCAGCTACCCTGGAAAACCAATCCCATCATGATCATGTATAATAAAAAAATGTTTCGCGATGCCGGGATTGACTCTTTGCCTCGCACCTACTCAGAGTTATTGGAGGCAGGGAAGAAACTGACACTGGATCGAGATGGTGATGGTCAAATCGACCAATGGATGGGTTATCGAAATATCAAACCAATCTGGTGGCAACGGTTTTTTGACTATTACACCTTCTATGTGGCAGCCTCCGGAGGACTGTCTCTGTTTCAGGGTGATAGTCTGATTTTTGAGAATCAAGCATCAGTAGAAGTCTTTGAACTATTCAGACAGATTTATAAACATGGCTATTTTCCCATCACAGAATTTTCTGGAGACCAGTTTGTTGGCGAAAAAATAGCGACATCCATCACAGGACCTTATTCGATTCCCCATGTGGAAAGATATAAACCTGAAGGCTTTGAATACGATTTTTTCCCTATCCCAACGCCGGATGACCATGTGGGACCGGTTTATACCTACGGCGATCATAAAAACATCTCCATTTTCAGCACCACTGATTACCCAGCCGAATCCTGGGAGTTTGCCAAGTTCCTGATCTCAGAAATGGCTGACAAATTGCTACTGGAACTGACCAGCCAGATTCCTATCCGAAAAAACTTGACGACAGATCCACTATATGCGGATTTCTTCTCCAAAAACCCTGGCATGATAAAATTTGCAGAACAGGCGATTTTTACCAGGGGTGTTGATGGTGCCTCAGAACTGAAGGAAATTTTCGACGCCATCTCCCAGGAGTTCGAAGCCTGTGCTGTTTTCGATGCCAGAACACCTACGGAGTCCATTCATCGCGCAGCAGAAAGAGCTCAAGTTATCATCGACTGGAACCGCGCCAGATGAAAAAGCTGCTTGCCAGAATGAGGAGTGAAAGTTTCACAGGCCATGTGATGTCGTTCCCCTATGTCTTATACTTCAGCATTTTTATTGCCTTCCCCGTTGGATTTTCTTTTGTCTTGATGTTTCATAAGTGGAATATTATCACACCCATGGAGTGGGTTGGATTACGCAACTTTGCTCGGCTGGTCAATGATGCTCAATTTTTCCATGCGATCTGGAATACCCTGACGTTTCTCGTGATCCATATACCCCTACAAATAGTGGTAGCACTCCTGCTGGCAATTGCTTTGAATCAGAAAATTCGTTTTCGCGGGTTTTTTAGATCCCTCTATTTCATGCCGGTTATTGTGTCCGGTGTGGTAGTTACCATACTTTGGCGCCAACTCTATGGCTTTGAAACCGGACTATTAAACATGCTGTTGCTCAAGATCGGCATGGATAAAATTCCCTGGATCAATGATCCCAGCTTTGCCATGCCCTCCATTGCAATTATGGCCACCTGGAAAAATGTTGGTTTATATGTCATCCTTTTCCTGGTGGGCTTGCAAAACATTCCCCGGTTTTTATATGAGGCAGCTGATATTGACGGTGCTGGACCCTTCCAGAAATTTATCCACATCACCATTCCTGCATTAAATAATACCGTGGTTCTGGTCATGACATTATCAACTATTGGTGGATTTTCCCTCTTTATTGAACCTTTCGTTATGACCGGTGGTGGACCCATGAATTCAACCCTTTCTGCCATGTTGTATATCTATAACCAGGCATTCTATTTTGGACACATGGGTTACTCAGCGACTCTGGGCATTTTCTTCGCAGGTATTGTTCTTATGGTTATTCTGGTCCAGAAAAAACTTGTGGAGCGGGATTAGATGCGCGGAATGAAAAATTTGCCAGTCTATCTGGCCCTCACTGTGGGCGGGATAGTCTTTGCATACCCCTTTATCTGGATGCTTTTCTCAACCTTCAAACCTGAGATGGAGCTCACTGGCATCGGGCTCTGGTCACCCAATATGAGCCTCGATAATTACCGAATCGTATTGACCAAGATTCCCATAGCCCGGGCCTTGATGAACAGCATGTTTGTATCGTTGTGCGTCACAGCCTGTGTCCTGTTTTTTGGATCCATTGTGGGTTACGCTCTGGCCAGACTTAAATTTTTAGGGAGTGAGTTGATTTTTGCCGTCATCCTGTTCACCATGGTGATCCCGTTTCAGATTACCCTGATCCCCATGTATATCCTCATGGTCAAATTTGGCTGGGTAGACACCTATTTGAGCCTCATTGTACCCGGCATGATAAACTCATTCGGAATATTACTGTTCCGACAGTTTTTCCGAGATATACCTCAGGATTTGATTGATGCAGCGCGAATAGATGGCTGCAATGAGTTCCAGATTCTATTTCGCATCATCTGGCCATTATCAAAACCGGTTCTGATTACTGTGGGTATTCTGGCATTTATGGGCTCCTGGAACGATGTCCTCTGGCCGCTTCTCGTTATTAGACTCGAAACCCTCATGACCATGCCTCAACTGGTGACATTGTTTGCAATTGGTGGTCAGGCGGCCAATCAAATGGGTGTACAGCTGGCAGCGACCACGCTCCTGGCAGCGCCCATCATCATTATTTACTCATTTTTCCAGAAATATTTTATTGAAAGTATGGCTACTTCCGGGTTGAAGAATTAGGAGTAGAGTTTGGATGTTGGGGAGTTGGGGAGTTGGGGAGTCGGGAGTTGAGGATGTGGATGGGTCAAAGTAAATATTAGCTTTGCGGTCTTAGCGCCCTTAGCGATTAAAGTGAGCTATGAAAATCGAGATAGATTTATCTTATAATAAGGAAGTTGATTTAAAATGAAGTTAACCAGGTATTCACGGGATCCAGTACTCAAGACCGTGCCTGAACACCCATGGGAACACGCTGCAGTCTTTAACGCAGGAGCAGTTTATGATAACGGGAAATATCATATGATATACCGGGCAACCGATATTGGTGGCCACGAAAAATATGGAGATTACATCAATAATCTGGGATATGCCTGGAGTGACAATATTTTAGAGTGGCAGCGGCTCCCTGAGCCCGTACTAAGAAATGATGTACCTCAAGAATTGCGTGGTCCGGAAGATCCTCGTATCGTCAAGCTGGATGGCCGCTTTTATATGACCTATACCGGTTTTGGCGGCCGCTTCCCCGGCGATTATCGAATTTGTCTGGCAATCAGTGAGGACTTTAAAACCTGGGATCGTCAGGGTGTTTTGTTAGATGAAGAGAATAAGAACTCAGCCTTCTTCCCCCAAAAATTTGGTAACGAATATTTATTACTCCACCGTCGTGGTGTCGATATCTGGATCGCAAGCACCGAGGATTTCAAAACTTTCACCAAGCATACCTCCATCATGGCCCCCATTCCAGGTGGCTGGCAATCAAGAAAAGTTGGGATTGCAGGACCACCCGTTTTACATCCAGAGGGTTGGTTGCTTATCTATCACGCAGTTGATGAAATATTTCAATATCGACTGGGTGCTGTTCTCTTGGATCGAGACAATCCCCGGAAAGTCCTGGCAAGATATAGCCACCCCCTGATAGAATCAGAGGAAGAATGGGAGCGTCAGGGACCTGTACCCAATGTCATTTTTAGTTGCGCCACCATGGAAAAAGACGATCGCTATGACATTATTTATGCTGGCGCTGACAGCTTGATTGGTGCAGCATACATTTTGAAAAGTGATGTGGTTTTTGAAAAGGAGTTTTGGTTGGTATGATTCGATTTGTCAAGTTTTTGCCCACTTTAAGCCTTTTGGGAATCCTGCTTAATTGCAGTCCAGAGGGACCCGCTTTGGTCCCCATAAATCTCGACCATGCCCTGCATCTGACGGATAGTATGGAAGTGAACGGTGAGATGTTGAAATGGATCGCCATCTACGCCGATGCTCCCAGTTATGACCCTGTGCCTGCCGGCGGTGAAGGAATCACCTGCGTCGATGATGTGGGTCGCTTTCTTGAGGTGTTGGAGTATGAAATCAACCAGCATCAGCGCCAAGATTTGATACCAGTGGCTGAGGGTATGGTTAAATATTTATTGTATCTGAGCCGTGATGATGGACTGTGGTACAACTTCATCCATGCAGATGGATCTATTAACAAGGATTACAAAACCAGCATTGCCTCCTTTGAATGGTGGGCTGTGAGAGGTCTGAGAGGACTGGGAGCAGGCTATCGGATTTTTTCAAAGGATTGGGCTTATACCAGTCTTACCCAAAAAATTGAAACAAGGTTTAGCGCCTCTCAACCCCACCTCGACTCCCTCTTTTTGACATATTCTGAAATGATCACCTCAGAAGACGGTTTTCAGCGACCAGCCTGGAATCTCAGTGGTGCACCGGATCAGTCCTCGGAACTGTTAATCGCACTGGCGGGAGTTCATGGGCTTGGAGTATTCAATTACGAGAAGGAGATCAAGTATCTGGCTGAAGCCTTGATGGGTTGGCAATATGACGGTGAAGATCCAGACTATAGCGGCATGTATTATTGCTGGCAATCAACCTGGCATGGATGGGGGAGCAATCAACCGCTGGCGCTGCTACAAGCCTATCTTATCCTCGATGAAGAGCAGTATTTGAACAGCGTGAAGTTGTGGGCAGATCATTTTGTTTCCACGCTCATTGCAAAGCGCTTTCCCGCAGAAGTCACCCTGGATTCGTCCAGCGTGTGGCAAATTCGCGATTACTCCCAAATTGCCTATGACATTAACTCAACTTACCGCGGTGTAAATTTATTGGCCGCCATAACAGGTTCTCCGGAATATGCAGCCAAAGCTGAGCAAGTGTTTGCCTGGTTCACGGGACATAATGTAGCAAAAGTACAGATGTATGATCCTGCGAGTGGACGTTGTTTCGATGGCATCAATTCAGCTGAAAGCGTGAATCAAAATTCAGGCGCTGAATCCACAATTGAATGCCTGCTGGCTATTCAAGCTCGCGGTGGTTGGTCAATGGAAGCATTGAAACCGTAAGTCTGACAGGAGGACCAAGCAAGATGACTATTCCACCAAAGAAGACTGGCAGATAAAATGTCTTTAGCAATCCGATATGCGTTGCTTTGCCATCTTTTGCCTGTTCTGGTTTCAGCACAGCAGATCGACATAGATCGCATTGAACTCATGCCAACTTTCCCACAACCCTATGAAATGCGAGACTGGAAAGGGGTTGCCAGGGGTTATGACTCCCTGGTCTTTGACCTCAACGCTACGGGAACTTATTTACCCCTGTCCTGGACCACAACAAATACGGTGAATTACCCTGAGAATGATGGATTTGGTCTGCACTCAGTTGTAGGTACCCCCAATCCCACCAGCGCTGAAGCCATAAATTGCATTCCAGCCCTGGTCGGTGCTTCTCTGGTGGGGATCGACAAATCCAATCAGAATGGATTAAACTACGTACTGGGTAGCCAGGAATGGTTTAACAATCGCCCCAACGAAAATATTTATCTAAACGGATTCATTGCATCAAGTGGTGACGATTGGTGGTATGAAACCATGCCCAACATCTTTTTCTATCAACTCAAAGATTTGTATGGCGATTATGGCGTATCGACTCAACAGTTTGAGACAATCGCTCAACGTTGGTTATCAGCAGTCACCCATATGGGTGGCAGTGCCCATCCCTGGAATTATGGGAATTTTGAACACAGAGCCTGGTCACTTTCAACCATGACACCCAACGACAACGGTGTTCTTGAACCTGAAGCAGCAGGCGCCATAGGCTGGATGCTTTACCTTGCCTATACTCAATTGGAAACAGATAGTTTGCGAATGGGAGCTGAGTGGGCCATTGAATTTCTAGATGCCCGTAATACCAATCCCTCCTACGAGCTTCAAATGCCATATGGTGCAGTCATTGCCGCGCGAATGAATGCTGAATTGGGGACCAATTATAACGTTGAAAAAATGCTGAACTGGTGTTTTGATATCACGCCTTTACGCGATTGGGGTGCAACCCTGGGTACCTGGGGTAGCTACGATTGTGATGGCTTGATCGGGGAGGCCAGGTTTGATGGATATGCCTTCACCATGAACGGTTTTCAACATGCTTCTGCACTGGCTCCGCTGGCACGTTATGATGACCGCTTCGCACGGGCCTTGGGTAAATGGATATTAAATTTGGCCAATGCCAGTCGCCTTTTCTACCCAAACTACCTGCCACCGGGAAATCAGGACAGCGAAACCTGGTCCTATGAGTTTGATCCAAATTCGTATATAGCCCATGAATCCATGCGAGAAAATTGGTTCGGGGCGAGTCCATACGCTACAGGCGATGCCATCGGCGGTGGTTGGGGGGCTACCAATCTGGCGCTATATGGGTCTTCACACGTGGGCTATCTCGGTGCGATTGTTGATACCACCAATATACCAGGAATACTCCAGATCGATTTGCTGGCTACTGACTGGTTCAATGCTCCGGCATATCCCAGCTATTTATATTTCAATCCTTATGATATACCCATGCTGGTTGATATTAACCTCCCGCCTGGGACTCACGATATATATGAATTAACATCAAATCAGATAGTTTTGAATTCCGTCACAGGGACAGCTCAATTGAATATCTTGGAAGGGAGCGCCTGGCTCGTCGCCATTGTGCCTGCTGGGGGGAACCAGACTTTCGAGTATGAAAAACTCCTCATTGATGGCATTGTGGTGGACTATTTTACTGATGCGGTTGCTAATCATCCTCCCCGTATTAAAGCATTTGGAACTCCCACGCCTCTCGTTGAAACAAGTGAGTTAGTAAATTTTTTCTGCGGTGCAGAAGATAGAGAAGATGGTCAGACCTTGAGTATTAGCTGGTTCAAAGATGGAACCCCTCTGGCGGCGACTGGATCTAGCATTCAATTCACTGCCCCTGGTGATACAGGAGTCTATGAAATCAGTTGCCAGGTTTTGGATTCAGGGGGTCTGACGAGTTCTGCTTCACGTCCTTTACATGTTGTTGAACTCAATAATCATGCACCGGTCATCCAGACGCTTTTGCCTGCTCAGAACTTTATCCTGCCCAATTCCATAACAACGGTTACCTGTAGCGCAGTTGATGGTGACAATGATCAACTGACTTATATCTGGACCGCTCCTGATGGCGGCTCTTTGAGCGAGACCGGGTCAATGGTAACCTGGCAGGCACCTGCAGCAGCTGGCGCGTATAGCATCACCTGTGTGGTTGAAGACACTCACACTGCGTCGGATAGTGCAGAGATCAATATTGTTGTCACGGATCCTTCTGGAGGGGAAATGGGTTATCCCGTCCTCTTTCTCCCTTTTAGTGGGAATGTAACTGATTATAGCGGGTTTGGGAATAACTCGCTTCGTTATGGAGCCACCTTCGTCCCAGACCGGGCCGGTAATCCCAACGCAGCATTGCACTTCGATGGCGTCGATGACAAGGTGCAGGTCTCCAATTCAAACCTGCTAAATTTCACCATGGCCATCAGCGTGAGTCTCTGGATCAAGGTGGAAGAATTTTTCGGTCGTGAATCCTACCCCATCAGTCATGGTAACTGGGATAACCGTTGGAAGATATCAATTACTGAGCAGAGAGTTCGTTGGACGGTGAAAACAAGTGCAGGTGTTATTGATTTGGATTCAGACACTGAATTACTTATAAATACCTATTACCACGTTGTTACGCTGTTTGACGGCCAGAACCTTGATATCTATCTAAACGGTGTTCTCGATGCCCACACAACCTTCTCTGGCACTATTAATCAGACCGATTGGGCTCTCACCATTGGACAGGTTTTACCTGGGAACCCTGAGTACAATTTTAAAGGTATCATCGATGATATCAGATTATACGACTACGGACTAAGTAGTGAGGAAGTCGGTGCTCTCTTTGTGGCTCCAGTTCAGGTAGACAATAAAAATCTGACCGGGCTGCCAGATGAGTTTTTTCTGGCACCTGCCTATCCCAATCCTTTCAATCCTTCCACCACCATTAGCTATGGCCTCCCGCAAGCAACCCAGGTTATCTTGACCGTCCATGATATCCGGGGACGGCAGGTGACTGTTCTGGACAACAGTTTTAAGGAAGCCGGTCAATATTCTCTGATCTGGAATGGATTAGACTCATCGAAGCGATTGGTTGGTACTGGTATCTATTTTTGCAGATTGCAGGCCGGGGTAAAGTCTAAGACTATCAAGCTCATTTATCTTCGATAAGATGGGAAGAATTTAGCTTTCAGAGTTTTGATATTCTGAAAAATAAACAGCACTAAGGAGTTACCATGGCAGGAGTCAGACTTAAAAAAATCAACAAATCATTTGGTGATACTCACGTGCTGCATGACGTTGATTTAGACGTAATTGATGGTGAATTCCTGGTTCTGGTTGGTCCTTCCGGCTGTGGTAAATCAACACTGCTTCGCATTGTGGCCGGTCTGGAAAACACCAGCAGCGGTGAAATTTATATCAACGAAGAGCTGGTCAATGATGTGGCTCCAAAAAATCGGGCCATCGCCATGGTATTCCAAAATTATGCCCTTTATCCTCACATGACCGTCTATGACAACATGGCTTTTGGTCTAAAATTAAAAAAAGTGCCCAAAGATCAGATCGCGAAACAAGTCCTGGCAGCCGCTAAGATCCTGGGCATCGAAGAATATCTGCAACGGCGCCCCAAAGCTTTGTCAGGTGGTCAAAGACAACGGGTAGCGCTGGGCCGGGCCATTGTCCGCGATCCCGCCGTATTTTTGTTTGATGAGCCTTTGTCCAACCTGGATGCAAAACTGCGGGTGCAAATGCGCAGCGAAATTAAAAAACTTCATAAAACCCTGAAGACCACCATGATGTATGTGACGCATGATCAAGTAGAGGCCATGACCATGGGTGATCGGATCGTGGTGATGAAGGATGGCTATGTCATGCAGTCAGACGCCCCCCTTGAAATTTATAAGCGTCCAGCGAATCAATTTGTAGCCAGCTTTATTGGTTCTCCTTCCATGAACTTTTTTGAAGCGGAAGTAAAATTGAACACCGGGCTGAGTTTTCAGTCTGAGCATTTTAGGTTAAGCTATCCCAAAGCAAAGAGTCAGTCCCTCGAAGCCTACGCTGGTCAGCAGATCATCCTCGGTGTGAGACCTGAACACCTGCACCTGGATTCGAGCAGAAAAGGCATGGAGGTGACATTAGAGGTTAGTGAGCTCATGGGTAGTGAATCCTATCTTCACACCACCCTGGGAGATCTTAAGGTCATTTCACGGGTGGATGCTGAACAGGCACTTTCAGTGGGCGAAACCCTCCATCTTAACCCTGCTTTTGAAAGCCTTCACTTTTTTAACAAAGAGACGGGAGCAAGAATCGATTGATTGCAGACTCTTTTTAAACTGTATTTCGTGCTACTCCCGATCTTTAAAGACGAGCTCAATCCTTGAGCCACCTTGTTTGAGAAAACCCCTAACCCCAAAATATCCATCCTGCAGTGCTATTACCTCCAGGTCAGTAGACTCAGATGTCTGAATTTGAACTGCCCTGCTTATGGTTTGCGGTGATGCCAGTGTAAGTTGAAAAGTCTGACCAGGGATTCCCTCTACACCCAGGCTCATGATATTTTTGTTGAGGTTGACAGCGATAATCTTGCAATCAGCTTGTGCCAGATAAGGAGCGATTAGTTTCCCACGTTTCACTAACATATGATCACCGGCAGTTGTAATCACTGCAGAAGGTAATTGAACACCATCCACGTCGATACGCTCAAACCAATCACCGTCACCCTTATTTTGGATTCTACAGAGTTTCCCGTTGATGGTCAAGTCGAATTCAGCCTCCCTGAGAGCCGCTGGAATATTCACATCCAGATATTGGTTCCACTGATTCTCACGAGCACCGGCCAGTTGATACAGGGATTGTAAATAAAAACCGCCAGCCCACAAAAAACTGGGTTTATCGATCTCACCATACCTGGGTGAATCCGGATCTGTGCGGCGATATTCGTAAAATGACGGCAAGCCGTTGGGACTGTCAAGCGTCCCGGCGATGGTCATGAATTTCTTTAGGACCCTCAAAGCTTCTTCTGCCTGCCCGTTGGCGTGCAATGCCTTCACATACCAGGCATTGCCCTGGGGCCAAATCCCGCCATTAAAATAGACCCATTGATCTCCAGCCTCATTGCCCTGGAAATGGTAGCGTTCTCCCAGAAGGTGGAAATCCGGTGGCATGGCATTCCGAACGCCCAGGTTTTCATCCAGTAGCACCGCTTTCACAGTCTTAAGCAGCGTCTTGCTTTTCACTGGATTCAACATGTCGTAAACCACTGCCAACATCGAACCCGTGTAATAATGAGGGTCGATCTCCTCCTCGTCCAGGATATTCATGAGATAGCCAGCATCTTCGTTCCAGAGTCTGGCTGTCAATTGTATTTTTAATTGTTGGGCTAATTTCAGGTGCTCCGGCAGGGACTCTAGATTATTTCCCAGGGTCTGACTGATGTATACAAAATCCTGGAGGGCTTTGGACATCAGAACAGTGATATAGCTACGTGGCCCATAGACATTGCCGATATCCCACCAATCAGGTCGTTGGGCATACATCAATCCATCATCACCAAGATTCTCAGACATAAGCTCCAGACTACGCTCCAGCAAGGGATACAGGCTGTCCACCAGACTCACATCTGCGCTGTGTTTTAGGTAAGAGGCTGTTGAAATAATG
>JABMOT010000094.1 GCA_013202385.1 Fidelibacterota bacterium | reverse complement strand
TGCAATGAATTGGGAATCAAACATATCCATCATTGTCTCAAATTCTTCAACGGCGTTCGCCAGACCTGCAGCAGTTTGCTCATTGAAGAACAGCCCTGTTTTACCATCAATGATAGTATCCTTCAGACCACCTTTATTGAAGGCAATGACCGGTCTGCCTGAAGCCATGGCTTCCACTGGGATAATCCCGGCATCTTCAACTCCAGGAAAGATGAGTGCCTGACACCGAGCAAGTTTCTCTTTAACAACTTCAAAGGGTTGAAACCCCATGATTTCGATGTTACTATTTGCTTTTCGTCTTAATGCTTTAATTTCTTCCCCATCACCAATCATGATTAATTTCTTGCCCGACGCATTAAATGCATCAACAGCAATATCTGGCCGTTTATAGTGAACCAATCGACCCACCCACAAATAATATTCATCAATTTCAGCAACAATTTCAAAATGATCCGTATTTACCGGTGGAGGGAGTACGAGTGAATCCATCCGGTAATATTTTTTTATGCGCTTTGCGACGTAGGAAGAGTTAGCAACAAAAAGATCCACTCTACTAGCTGTTGTATGATCCCAGATCCTAAGAACATGAATGAGGTGACTCAAAAGAATTCGTAAAACGAAGTTTTTACGATTGACATAATCATGATACATATCCCAAATATAACGCATAGGCGAATGGCAGTAGCACACGTGTAAAGTGTCTGGATCAGGAATAATACCCTTTGTGGGTCCTGATTCGCAACTGACGATAAGATCGTATTCAGACAGGTCTAGCTGCTCCAGAGCGTAGGGCATGAAAGGTAAATAGTACTTATAATATTTACGGGAACCAGGTAGTCTATTAATAAACGTGGTTTTAATTTTATGTTTTTTTATGGGATCTGAAATGTTTGTTGGATCATAAACGTGGGTGTAGATATCTGCGTCGGGGTAGAGCTCACACAGTGCTTCTAATACTTTTTCTGCGCCGCTCATATAGAGTAAGACGAAGTGAACGATGGCTACGTTCATTTGATACTGCCTCCCCACACATTGAAATTCAAACCTTAAATCTCTTGGACAGCAAATACAGCTCTGTTACCAAAAACAACTAACATTTCGAGGGATAGTGCTCCATAAATGTGACGATTATTATCCCATCGGTATTTATACAAATCACTGGCACATTCCAAAGAGTTTTTTCGCTTAGATAGTATTGGGAACTATTCGCAATTAGGGTGATTCTGATCACAGGATTTTTGCAAATTAAGTCCCTTCTTTGGGCTGTGGTTTTTTGCATCATGGTGGCGGTCCAGCGTTATATTCTATCTCTTGAGAACCTAATATGTCTTAGTTTCTCATATTTAAGCTTTGATGGATGTACAAAAGCAGATATCATCACCGATTCAAGCAGGCGGTTGGCATTAAATTGAATAATAAGGGCACATATTCTTGCTACAAAATTTGAAATATTATCTGCTGCTAATTCTAATCTTTAACCAGACTCAAGCACAGGAAAATTTACACTATTTCGCTGGTGACCCGCGCGATTTACTCAGTCTGGAACAGGCGAGATTTGATGACACCACAGCGACTCAGGTTCTGGATATTCGCCCCTTTCTTTCATCATGGCCCGAGCAGGGCATTAATATTAGGACCTATGGACAAAGCTACTACTATTACAATGACAATGCTCCGAATCTTGAAAATACGGGTGAAATATGGGTTGGGAAAGGTTCTACCTTTTTTAGCTCATTCCATTTGAGTGTTAGTCACCGCAACTTCTATTTATCCTTAGAACCGTATTACCAGTATTCATCCAACCAGCCTTTTACATTTTACCATATAAGTTATGACCCTGACAAAGTTGGTGAATTGGAGCGAAAATTTCATGTGCTGAATGATGGTCCAGGACGTGGCGACGGACCGGTCAATGAGCTCAAATTCAGAGAATCACAGCTCTATCTGCATTGGAAGGGACTCGGTGGTGGGGTCTCAAATAGTGGAATGTGGTGGGGTCCTGGTTTTCATACAAGCTTAAACATGACGACCAATACCACTGGCATCCCCCGACTTGTTTTGGGCACGCTCAAGGAACAACGTTTCAAACAGCTCGGAATCACAGGCCAATATGTGTTTGCCAAATTGAAAGAGAATGTAACCGAGCCCTATTTCACTGCCATATTCGGATCACTGACCTACTACTCTGACCCAATCATCACATTGGGCGGCTCGCGTACATTTTTGAGTGGTGGAAATCTGGTAGAAAACTCCATCGCCTGGAAAGATGCTGCTCTCATGCCTTTCCAACCTTTCCGTAAAGAAAAACTCTATGATCCGGAAACTGGCGAAAACGCATCAGATCGCACGGATCAGACACTCTCACTTTTTTTGTCAATGTTATTCCCAGAATCAAGATTGAAAATATTTCTGGAATATGGTTGGAACGACCACCGGTGGGATTGGTATGATCTTCGAGCCGAACCTGATCATTCAGGAGCCAGCGTATTTGGCTTTCGCAAGTATGGATTATTTGGTCATCCTGATCTTGTCCTGGGTTTTGAATATGCGAACTTGATGAAAAGTCCATATTACCCTCAGCGTGGCACTCCGGATTGGTATGGGAGAAAATTCTTTGATTT
>JABMOT010000093.1 GCA_013202385.1 Fidelibacterota bacterium | reverse complement strand
CATTACATTAATCAGTTTCGGACCCTGCTTCGCCGTCATGGCGTGGAGGGAGATATCAGTCGTGAGACCATGCAGGACGTGGGTTTCCCTGTGATTCTTGATGCAGCATCAAATATGGCATTTGGTGCTTTATTATTCTCTGAGTTTATTCCCATGATTCATATGGGCGGGCTTATGGTTTTTGCCATGATCTCGACCTCTATGGCAACACTGACTTTACTGGCGGTTTTATTAGAACTCAGTAAAAAGAAATTGGCCCGTATTGAGGGTCTAACGGTTCCTGCATAATTATTTAAACTTTAGAAGGATTAACACATGAAAACCTTAACAAAAACACTCCTGCTGGGTCTGCTTTTAATACTCCCCATGGGACTTTTCGCTCAGACCGGTTATGAAATCGCCAAAGCCATGGAAGACAAGGTATCACCGAAGGACATGAAGTCGACTATGACCATGATTCTGACCAACAAACAAGGTAAAACCAGAGAATCAACAATTCGCTCCATCACAGCCGAGGATAATAAAAAACAAATTATCTGGTTTTTGGCTCCAGCCGATGACAGGGGTGTGGCCTTCCTGAAAATAGAACATAAAGACGAGGATGATGAAATGCGGCTCTGGCTGCCGGCCTTTAACAAGGTGCGCAGAATCTCCTCAAAGAAAAAGGCGGATTCCTTTATGGGCTCAGATCTGAGCTACGAGGACATGACCTCTCGTGAACTAGATGAATATACCTATGAGCTCAAGGGCGAAAAAATTGTGGATGGCATTGATTGCTATATCCTTGAGAGTACGCCTAAAGAGGGTATCACTCGAACATATAAGCGCTTCATCACTTATGTAAGCAAAGCAGACCAGGTTGCCGTTTTGGATGAGGCTTATGATATGCAGGACAAACTCCTGAAGCGCAGAGTGATGAAGTATGTTAAAGAGAAATCCTACGATTTACCCTCAGAAATTTTTGTGGAAAATGTTCAGAAAATGACCAACACCAGGCTCACGTTCAGTAGTCTTGAGGTCGACACCGGTGTCGAGTCAGACCTGTTCCAGGAAAAGAATCTTAAACGGATGCCGAAATAATTTTTCAATCTTCCATGCTACAGAAAGAACTGTTTATGAATAAGCTATTTTCATCAACACTGCTGCTCGCAATGTTGATACCCTGCACGCTCTTTGCGCAAATCCGGGTATCCGGTGAGGTCTCACCGGGAGCCATGTTTCGTATCAGCAATGGCCAGCTCATCAATCTCCCATCTCGTCCAGTCAATATTTCTGTTGATTATACCCGGGTTGATTTTGTGTTCAAGACCTCGACCGCTATTGAAACACGCTGGAAAGATGCTGAGATATCGGATGATATGGTTCAGTTCAGAGAAGCGTATCTGGAATGGTACCCTAGCTTCGGTGCGATTAGACTGGGTAAGCTGATACACACGTGGGGCGCCGCTGATGGGAATAATCCTACGGATAATCTGTCTCCATATGATTATTACTATATGTTCCTGTCGGGAACTGATAGAAAATTGGGGACATTGAGCGTTACAGGAAAAGCGTACTTCGGTGATGCACAGGTCGAAGTGATCCTCATCCCTGAATTTGAATCGAATCGCCTCCCCTTGAACGAGCCAGATTTTCCCATCCAAATTCCCATCCCCGCTGAAGCGATTTTTTCTTTACCCGAAGATGAATTCGAATTCGGTGCCAGATTACGATATGCCCTGGGCATTGGAGATATTTCAGCCTCCTATTTCAGAGGTCACGATCGTTCCTTTTCCCCCGCCGGTATGGAAGTTGATATTTCGCCTGTTTTGCTAGGGGAAGAACCAAATTTTATAAGCCACCTTACCTATCGCAGCACGGATGTCATAGGAGTGGATGCTGTCCTTTTCCCTGGCAACTGGACCTTGCGAGGTGAGTTCGCTTACTTCAGAACGACCACACCGGAAATAGACTATGACCTTTCAAAGTTTATCTACGATGCTCAATATCTTCAGTCGGTAGTACAGGTAGAGTACGCATTTGCCAACTCCGTTCAACTTATGGGTCAGTTGATCAATACAAACTACCTCTCCACTGAATCTGAATTTGTGCCGGGAACTGGCTTGATTGAAGCCCAGACTATTTTGCAAGATACCAGCAACCATGCTTTTGATCCGCTTCGAGCGCAACTTGCGAGTATAAGTGTTCCAGCTTTTTCAGCGGGTATGGGAACACCTTTCGCTATAATTTCTGACAGAGTAGTGATGCTATCCTCAATGATCACCCTCCTGGATAACAATCTCGAGTTGGGTGCTATGCTCATGATTAATCTGGAAGCAACCGGAACCATGAGCAACCTGAAATCAAGTTATTCAGTTGTAGAAGGGCTAACTTTGGACGCAACCCTTTCTTATTTTATTGGTGGTGAAGATGATGGGAATAAATTCAAACAACTTGAAGACTTTTCAAACTTGACTTTGGGATTGACATATAGTTTCTAGTTAACGAAAAATGACAAGACTTTTTCAAAAATACCGTCGCATCGCCAAGCGTATCTCGCCCATGGATATCGCAACTAATTTTGACCAGCTGGAATTGAGTTGGGATGACCTTTTTTCAACAGGGAGCCCCTCCAATAGTTCAGGGCTATTTCTCGGTAAATATTCCAAGGACGGCATCAAATTTATTATTGAAAGATTCGGACTTGATCGTCAAGCTCGTCGTCTTGGTTTCCGTAATCTCAGCGTCTCAGTAAATACCACGGATCCCTATCGTCACAAACTAACCATTTATGATGGACCGGATCAGAATCGCGACCATATTATCATGGAATTTGTTGCACGCTACCAACAACTCATACCCAAGGATGTGGATGCAGAGTTTCTCAGCCATCAACCTCTAAAGGTTTTAATGATTGAATGGCTTCTTCTACAAAATCCGAAGTCAAATTTCACAACCAGTAAACCCAGACTACCAGGACAATTCCATCCCGGACTTGGTCTTGGCGACGAGTTGATGGCCCTCTTTACCATCATGGGAAGACATTTGCAAGTGGATGGGATTGTCAATGTCCCAGAATACTATCACACCGCACTGCTATTCAGCAAGCGATTTGTATTCTTAAGTCCCCATGTACAGGCTGATGTAACTAAAGTTGCCCAGGATCTCTGGAAAAAATACAGGCTTGCTGTGATCGCCTGGGCAAGTGCAACGGGGTGCATAATACGCGTGAAAAGTGGGGAACCTTTTGAATGGCAACCTCGCAAACAGATCATTCCATTGCAAAAAGAGTTGAGAAGTTATTTTAAATCAGATGCTTATCTCAGCATCTCGAAAAAGTTAGTTGACGAGCGTCAATTCATTATTGATGAAGAAAAGCTAAATGCAGCTCTCTCCTCCATGAAAGAGCCACCCTTTCAGCTTTGATCCATAGCAACTGCTACTTAGGGGAGTTTGGCTACAGAGCTTTCCCAGCTCGAATTCTGTTTTTCCGATTTCCCCGCTTTAACCCCTGCTGGCAAAACGCTAGCCAGTACAATGACTGCCAAAAGCACTAACAATGTCATTAAGACCTGCAGCGATGCATTTTTATTTTGACTTTCAGCTCGAAAAGATTTCATCGCTTAAACCATTTTTCTTTTTCGGATGTGACTATCAATCTTTTTGCTAAACCCTGTTCGTAAACATTTTCGGGGTAGTAGGACAATGATGGGTTGATCTTTGAGTTAATTACCAAGGTCAGTAATTGGTAAAAAAGATTTTTGTCACCAGTCAACGGGCAATAATGTCTAGCCATTAAAGTATAGTTCCCCAAGTAATTTGGAGCTATTTGAATTGCTGTTTCGAAAGCATTACGGATTGCAAGGGTATCGATTGCTGTCATCGGATCCCGTGCCATGAGGGCTCCCTTAAAACGGGAATAAGCGCCAAAATAGTAAGTAGAATCCAGCTCTTTGATATGTTCAAGCGTGGTCCAGATTAACTCTCTTTGGCCGAGACGGACCAGGGTCCCTTTTGTCGCCAGCCACTGGCCATAGTTGGCCATTCCCCAATACAAAGCGTCGATTGCACTGAGATCCAGTCCACGCACAGCTATTCTTTCATCTCCCGTTGAGAATAGCAAGTTACGATATTTGCTATTCTGATTCAGGATAGCCTGGCTGGCTTCATAACCCGAAATAAACAGACTATCCCGTAATGCAACTTTCGGTGTAAGATATTGACCAACAAAATAATAAGCCCTGGACAACTTCGACCAGACTTCGATTGAGGAGGAGTCCATTGTTGCAAGCTGTATATAGGTCTGTAGTGCACGAATTGCGTTGGCCGAATCCGCTCGCAAAGACCATAAGCTATCTGCTAAAGCAATGCAAATGATGCTCGATGGGGCTGTTCCATTTTTAGCATCAGGAATATCCGTGGCGGCGCAAGCAAACAGGAGGAGAGTTAAACTGATGACAATAAGAAATCTCACGTCTGTACATTCTCCCCGTTGCTACAAATTACGACTCCTGAAAAACGGCCGAATATAGCTTGCTATCCTCAAACATTACAAAGGTTGATTAATTCATTTTGCACTTGATTTTTTGAAGGTCTTGAACGAGCTGACCCGATCAATATTTTTTGGGTTAATTTTGTAAAATGACTTCTATTAGCAGAACCAAATCACTGATATCAGTGTGCAAATCGTGATTTAAATCTGACAATTCCAAATCATCCCCAAACAGTAGGTTGCTGCTGAGAATGTCATCGAGGAGGATGATAGCATCTGCTATATTTACTTGACCATCACGATTGAGATCCCCAGGATGAAAGCCAACCCCCCAGCCAAGAACCCTGATATTGTCAAGGCTGATTCCATCCGCTTCATAAAAGGCATCACTCATTAGATTAAAACTCAGCAACAGCTCTGGAACGCCTGCAAAAAGATTGAGCGAAAATTCATCGCGGACCCAATCATGAGACCCGTGATAGCCCGGCTCCCCCAGGGGCTGGACGGTAGCGCCATTCCCTGGATCAGTATATAACCCTGCCAGAGGCTGCCAAGTAGATCCTGCATCAGCTGATGCTAGCACCTGGCTAAAATCATAATTTGCTTCAATATCCCATTTTACATCGAAACTGAGAACCGGATTTGTGTATCCGCGCAGATCAATGGGTCTATCCAATACTACAGTGGTGACAGTCGCACCAGAATAATTACCAGATGGTGAATCAGCCATTCCAAGTAGTCCAGTGAATGCCTCACTTGAAACACCCCAGCTGCCTGAAACCCAATTTTCCATTCCGGATTCAAAATCATCAATAAACACTGTATCAGGTAAACCCACAGGCCATGAAAAGGTGTCCACCAGAGTGTATTGATCCTCAACCTCGATGGAAAGAACGAGTTGCGCTGATTCTCCGGAGTGGGCACGGACCTGAAATGTCAGTCCCGTTTCACCGAGATTGATACTGGTCTGTGGTGACAATCCTGTTAAATCATAGCTATTTACTGATGGTATCAGGCTGGAATCTGGAGAACTAATATGCAGAGTAGTGACATAATTCCCCGTATTTAGACCCTTGTTTCGCACACTCAGTTCGCTATTCACAATCGTTTCAAATTGTAGGACATTATCAAGCCTCAGCGCAAAATTTTCAATTTCAATCCAACTGCCTGCAACTGCAGCCAGGTGCGTATTCATGCTCAGGTTCGCCTCGGCCATTTCAAAGATTAAGTCTGTTGGTGGCCAGAATCCACCTTGTGCCCAGGCTCCTACTTCAGGTGTAAAGTTTATGATTCCCTGATCACCATACATATAATCTACGGCATCGCCATTTGTTAGATAGCCCACAGTTTCGGCTCCAGTCCCAAATAAATAACTATTGTCGGCGACAAGGTCCCGGCCCAACTCCATAAAGATATCCCTATCCAGATTCGGCAGCTCGACAATGAGTTCATATCCAAATGGACGGATAAGTAAATTTCCGTAACTGTGGTAATTGAAGACAGTTTGAAAGTCATGATTCAGAACGAAATCCCTGATCGTCTGGGTCTCTGGTTCAGAGAAGGGTCCACTTCCACGATAGGTACTTCCACAGGAATCTGGACTAGATCCCTCATCGTCATAACCCCATTCATAGGACCAATTGCGATTTAAATCAATGCCCGCTGAGCTGGTGCAACCGAGATGCCTGTTCTTGCGGTGCATTCCCCCGCCATTAGGGTTGGTGAATTGGTTATACACATAGCCATCTGGATTTACAACAGGGACAAACCACATTTCTCGTTCGTTAACGAGATAGGTCATCATTAGGTCAACATCATAATTTTCTACCAATTGCCAGGCGAAATACATAAGCGTCATCATGGCTGCTGGTTCGCGGGCATGAATCAGTGAATTGTAAAATACTTCAGGTTCGTTTTCATCCTGCTCAGGATTGTCAGAGATTTTAAATGCCCAAATCGTCCGACCTTCATAACTCTGCCCAATACTATCTCGGGCGGAAACAATTCCGGGATACTGGGCATGAAGCGAATCCATACTTTCCACGATCTCATCGAAAGTCAAGTACCCGCCCATACTCCCATAGCCCAGTTCTCGATTGGCACTCTGAGTGAGTTGTGACTCGTAATATGTGCTGAGGTCTTCGATGATTTCCTCAGCGAGCATCCCCTGAGCCTCAACACTTTTTCTTTCGCTCTGATTTACAATTACATCCACATAAACACCTGGACGGATATTCATCCCTTCAGGATCTATCCCTAATCGTAGGAGTTCGATGAGTGTCAGATCTGTGTCATCAGACCAAATTCTTAACTGATCGAAACGCTCCTGCCCAATAGTGGTCTGGCCAAGCATGAGGAGTGTAATCGTTAAAGTGGTAAGTTGCCGCAGCATATGATTTTCCGTTTCAGTCAGTTAATTGGATATTGAAAACACCCAGGGTTTGCCTGTCAGCGTGGTTACCCATTCCGAATCCTCATAACGGGTGATGGGAAACTCCAGCTTTAAATTTATGGGGCGGATAAGGGTCGTTAGCCAGCTCTTTCGTTTCCAGGTAGGTTTGTAGCTAATGCTGAAACCTGCATCACCTAACATTTCCCATTTTCGCCCATCCTCTGAAGATTGTCCAAGATCCATAAAAAGACCAAATTCAACCTCATCTGAGGTGTGGGGTATCTTGCTAAGCGTAATATCGAGATTGTTGGACCAGATGAAATTCACGGGGACATCTAATGAGTCTGAGTAACCACGTATTCTGCCACCGCCAATAAGATAGTATCGAGAACCCAGCAATCCTGCACTGCTTAAGTTATGAAGACTGGATGCGCCGCGATTAAGATATGTTGATCTAAGATCACTCGAAGCAAGCCTGGTTTTAACCAGGTCCGGAGTGGTTTTTCCATTGACCAGCAGATTGCTGCGGTTATTGATTTTGAAAAGGTCAAATGACCTGCTAAAGTTACCCATGAACGAGAGCTGGCTGAAATCTTGGCCATAGGTGCCTAAACCTGCTGGTGAGAAATGGGCCTGAGCACTGAATCCAAAATTGCTCTTTAAGAGTTTATCCTGCAGTTCATATTGAACGCCAAATCGCACAAAACTATTGCGGTTATTGAGAGAGAGATCAGCAAACTCTGCATCTGTATGCTCAAGCTTGAGTGTTAAATAATGGACCGGATTTACCCAAAACTTTCTTGCCCAATTCAGCTCGTATTCCAGACTACCATAACTCAATGATCTCCAGGTTCCTAAAGAACCAGACCAGCTGCCCTTTGTGTGAAGACCTACCAACTCATGATTAAAGGAAATGGACAGATCGGGATTGCCGGATTTCAGATTATGATCTACATCCATGCCAACGAAGTTTCCAGTATTCCGATAAACGCGCTTGACTTGTAGCCCTACCCCAAATCCAGTTGAATCACTCAAACCCAATTGTGGTTTCCACAAAATCAAATTTCGATCGTCGGGATATTCGTCCCACCCTTTGTAATTATAGCGCCAGGCAATTTTGTGCTGAGAATCATTATTTCTGCGATCGACATCTAGAAAAACATTATCAGCATCCAGAAAAACCCGTTGCGGCTGGAATTCAGAGTGCACATCGATGGTTCCGGCAGAGCGAAATTTAAATTCTTTGAGGGAGGCTGTTGAGACTTCCCCTGCCTTGCCATATACAGTGGCTGATAGTGGTACAAACATTCCGCCCCTATTTTCAACATTAATGTGAGTTGTGAAATGATCTTGATCAATCCTCTCAACATCCCAATCCGTCAATTTATAATCCACATACCTCGTGGTGTGCAGCCACTGATCAAAGAACCAGTCCAATTCTTCCCCACTGCCATCTTCCATAGCCTTGATAAAACGATCCTCGTTCACATGCTTCAAAGCCCAGCGATCAAAATATAGACGCATACCGTTGAGGAAGCGTTCCTCACCCAGATACGCTTTAAGAGAGTACATCATAAGGCTGGTTTTATCATACACGTTGGAGCTATAGGATCCATAATTTGCAAAATCGAAGCTATGCATGGCGACAGGCTCGTTGCTGGGAGACAACATGTACCTGATGACAGATTTCAAGTCTCTTTCGAGATACATCTGGCGGGGGAGTTTCTCGGCTTCAAACTTTGTGATATAGTCGCGCGTCAGCCGGTAACCATTGTCTGGATAAATTTCTTCCATATACCAAATTGTTGCAAAACTGGCAAACCCCTCATCAAGCCAGGCTTCATCTAACTCATCATTACCGAATATACCGTAAAACCAATTGTGCCCAATTTCGTGGACTATCAAGCTTTCACTATCCGTCTCGTCCATAACAAGCATGGGGTATTCCATGCCACCGGACAGGAGACCTTTTGTCACCGTCATCTGAGGCCAGGGGTAGGTTCCAAATTTTTCGGAGAGCCATTTGACTGCGGAAATACCATGTGCTACAACCTTTTTGGTCCACGCCTCCCCTACCTGAGAGGTAAACAAAACGTTAATATCTATTCCGTTCCAATTCCCGTGTTCGTAGACAAAATCCTGTGAGCACAACCAGGCAAAATCATGGACATTTTCTGCATGGAAACTGATTTTGCGTCGAGCGCTGCTATCCAATTCAGCAAGGTAGGCACCCCGATCTTCTCTAAAATCTTCCACCCATTCTAGCCAGGACATTGAGGTGTCTACAGCGACCTCAGTCCATCCAGGATCACCTGCAATTACTACCCCCGTAGCACAAACGATCTGATCCATGGGAATATCTAAATGCACGGTATAGTTGCCAATTTCTCCATAGAACTCTCCCCAATCACCAAAGGGGTCATCATGCCAGCCATTCTGATCGTAAACCACAAATTTTGGGTACCATTGCGCAAAATCAAATTGTTGGGACTTCCATCCTGATCTATCAAGATAGGGATGTATTATGGTTTCCCATTTCAATGACATAACAAGCGTGTCACCGGGATATAGAGGTTGGCTTAATTCAATATCAAGGATTGTATCATCTCTAATTTTAAAGTCCAACTCGAGAGAATCTATTGTGGCAGATTGAATCTGGATCCCGGTCCAACCCTTTTCCGGCCCAAACGTTTGACCATATCGACTCCAAACTTCCTGGGCAATTGTTCCTTCGTTATAGGCATTAGGGAACAGATGCATAAGCATTTGAGCTAAAGTATCAGGTGAGTTATTAACATAAATGAGCGAGGAGCTGGCAGTCAGGGTCTTTGCTTCAGCATCAAGAAAGACATCCATATCATATTCAACCCACTGCTGCCAGTAATTTCCCAGCACCGGGCTGACCATCAATAAGATGGCGAGAATTGAACGAGAGACCGTTTTTCCTAATGTTGTCATTTCATCATCCCCTCAGTTGAACACCAATATCTATTGGATCAGGATTTGAACAAATTACTTAACCCTAACAACACGGTGCAGATGAGCCCACATATTGCGCTGTCAGTCAAGCAACTTTATGTGCAATTCCTTCAGTTGATGTTCATCGACCCAAGAGGGAGCCTCATCCATGAGGGATGCAGCCGAGGTTGTTTTTGGGAAGGCAATAACATCACGTATGTTTTCTGTACCGGCCAAAAGCATGATAAGACGGTCAAAACCAAAAGCAATTCCGCCGTGGGGTGGTGCTCCATACTTGAAGGCTTTCAATAGAAATCCAAATCTAGCCTGAGCCTCCGCTTCATCCATTCCAATCAGCTCAAACATGCGACTTTGCATCTCCCTGGTATGAATTCTGATAGACCCACCTGCAACCTCATAACCATTGATCACCAGATCGTAGGCTCGAGCTCGAACTTTACCAGGATCGCTTTCCATTAATTCGATATCCTCTGGGTTCGGGGAAGTAAATGGATGGTGCATTGCAATATATCGTTGGCTATCCTCATCCCAGTCCAAAAGGGGAAAATCCAGAACAAATAATGGGCTGATGATATCCTTCGGAATAAGATTCTCACGCTTGGCCAGTTCCAAACGCAACGCCCCCAGGGACTGCAAAGTTCGCGGCCCTGTATCCGAAACAAAAAATACAATATCGTTATGCTCAAGGCCGAGATCGGAAACAATCTTCTTTTGCAGGTCGTCTGGAAAGAATTTGCTTATTCCGGCTGAAAAATCGGATTGTTCAAGCTTGACAAAAGCCAGACCTTTAAGACCATAGTATGTTTTCAACCATGCCGTCAAATCGTCAGTCACTTTACGTGAATATTTATCGGCTGCCTTCTTTAATACCAGTGCTTTAACCCTGCCACCTGCGGCAAGATTGTCTTTAAAGACAGCAAAATCTGTTTTCTCAGCGTAGCGGGCAAATTCAATCAATTCCATTTCAAAACGAATATCCGGTTTATCGCTTCCATAAGTCTCCATGGCATTTTTGTAGCTCATGGTGGGGAAAGTTTCGGGTAATTCATAATCAAGGATATCTTTGAATATCCCTCTGGCGATTCGTGTGGCAAGACCAATGACATCATCTTGGTCGACAAAAGACATTTCAATATCAATCTGGGTAAATTCAGGTTGTCGATCCGCCCGCAAATCCTCATCACGAAAACACTTCACAATCTGAAAATATTTGTCAAAACCGGCAATCATTAGCAATTGCTTATAGGTTTGAGGTGATTGGGGAAGGGCATAAAAACGGCCTTTGTGTATGCGACTCGGAACCAGATAATCACGGGCGCCTTCTGGAGTCGATTTCATCAATACAGGCGTTTCAAACTCCATAAAACCCTCAGCACTCAAGCGCCGTCGCGTACTTTCATAGGTTTTTGAGCGCATGGCCATTATTTTTTGCAATTCTTCGGTACGAAGTTCCAGATAACGATACTCCAGGCGCAAATCCTCACTGCCACTCTCACGATCTGAAACCAAAAATGGCAAGGGCTGGGCTTCATTCAGAACTTCCAGTTCTGAAACGATCAGTTCAATTTCACCTGTAGGCATAGTGCTATTGATGTTTCCATCAGGGCGAGCACGTACCATTCCTCTCACAGCAATAACATCTTCCATACCAAGGCGCTTGGCTTCGACCGCAAGTTCTGGGGTCTGGTCAGGATTGAATGTTACCTGGGTTTTTCCGTATCTATCTCTGAGATCAAGGAATATTACACCGCCATGATCCCTGCTGGTGGCTATCCAGCCGTTCAGAATGACTTCCTGATTAATATTTGCCGTTGTCAGTTGACCACAGGTCACAGTTCTTTTCAGTCGCATACTCGCTCCATAAATTAAAATCGGGGCAATGTAATCCCTGAGGTCTGGACTTCAATGGTTGACATATTAGCTGAGCAGAGAATCTTGAAATAACTTATGGGGATATTGTTGATTACTTTCGACGGAGTCTTTGAATGAGAGGCATAACATCTTCCTGCTCCTTCTTGAAAGGTTGGCTCTGTTCAACCCAGGAAGGTCCAACGTTGTCAGCTAACTTTTCAGCAGGATCTTCCATAAACTCATCCTGATCCTCCAAGTCATTCATTGGGGTGTCTGGCATTGCATTGAACATGTTGCCAATACCACGGATCAGCCAGTTGAAATCAAGATCATACTCATCAGCCAATGGTATTAGCTTGGTGCATTTTATCTCTCGCTCACCCATTTCCCAGTAAATGATAGTCCGTTTCCCCAGCTTACACAGACTGGCCACTTCACGTTGGGTCAAGCCTACAGCTGCCCTAAATTCCCGCAATCTTTCAGCAACTGGTGTCATAATACCTCTTTTTTAATGTTGCAACAATATGCACTCTGCAATGAATATTGAAAATTGAAATCTTTAAAAGAATTGTTTAAAATCTCATGGTCAATAGATGAGCTGATTTTTATATGCAAATAATCAGAATGGATATCCTACGAGGATGAAAACCAAAAGTGTGACCACGCCTCCCATTAAATAATGATAAAGAGTTTTTGTCACTTCAATTGGCGGCTCCTCCCGATCGATTTCAGTCATCTCAGAGATGGGCAAGTGAAAGTCCAGAGCAAATTCAACGTTTTTGGCAACAGGTTCTCTATATAGCCTGGCTGGGTTCCAATGACTCAGCTCAACGGCAGCGATAGCAGCATCAAACAATAATTCCGGTCCCAGTATGGGTGTCACGTCCTTCGGATAGCCATCATTATCAATAATGCATCGTATGATTACGGTTCCTTCAAGCTTTAAAACCAGGGCAGTATCCGGGTAAATGATGTGGTTTTGAATGGCTTCGTATCCCCCCAATGGTTGAGGAAGATCAAGATAGACCAAGGGACCTCTCTCACGATTAAACGGATTCTCTTCTGATCGATTTTGACCCGTCGCCATCACAAAAGACAAGGCCAGGAGTAGCAGAATGTACAATTTTGACCACATGAATCCCCCTCGGTATCTGGTTGAATAACATGGGATTCTTAGCTCAGTATCACAAGCTACTTTTTCGCTCCTAAACGTTGAAATTTTGTCACTGAATAATTGAACGATGTCCAACTTTGCATTCTCCCTGTTATCTTTAAAACAAATCAATTACCGCACAAATTTGCGCGTGATTATTTGCTAGTTTCAAGCATATTCCTTGCATGAATAGAACACTTTTTTCAGTATTAATCTCGAATATGCTTCTATTTGCCAGCTCCCTGGTAGCCCAGCAGAATATTCATGGTTTTATTAGAGAGAATGATACTGGAGAGCCGCTTCCCTATGCGAATATAATTTTTCCAGACTTGAATCGTGGAGGCACCTCAAATATTGAGGGATATTTCGTAATCAGCAATCTACCTGTTGGGACCCACACTCTCATTGTATCGATTATCGGTTATGAGAAACAAATTCAAACTGTTCAGCTTACGTTGGACACGAATCTGAGAATGGACATCCGACTTAACCAGGAAAACATTGAGGGACAAACCATTGAGGTCAGTGCAGAGCGAGAGAAATTCAAAGAGCTGGTCAGCACCAGTACTGTCACATTGGATAGAAGAGCCATAGAGGTAGCCCCATCATTTGTTGAAGCAGATGTCTTCCGTGCACTTCAGTTACTCCCGGGAGTGCAATCTCTGAATGATTTCTCATCGGCCCTCTATGTTCGCGGTTCAACCCCTGATCAAAATCTGATCATGTTGGATGGCATCACCGTATATAATCCCATGCATCTGGGCGGAATATTCTCCACCTTTAATACTGATGCCATCAAAGAGGCGGAGTTCTCCGCTGGAGGCTTTGAAGCCCGCTATGGTGGCAGACTGGGATCCATCCTAAATATCATCAATCGGGAAGGCAACACCGAGGAGATCTCCGGGAACGCCAACATCTCGCTCATCTCCAGTAAATTGCTGGTTGAAGGACCACTTCCTACTGGCAAGTCTGACCTACTCAAGGGCTCGTGGATGATCGCAGGGCGTAGAACCTACTTTGATGTTATCGCCAACAGCGCATGGAAATATCTCCTGAAACCACGGCTAAATGAGCGTGACCGGGCAGATGCCTCAGACAGCATTATCCCCTACTATTTTTATGATTTCCAAGGGAAGGTCAATGTGGATATTGGCTCTGATCATAGGCTGACATGGAGTTCCTTTTATGGGGATGATGTACTCTGCTGGAATTATAAAGGCAGCTCCTCTTCCAATGACTGGTACGATGAGGGTTATTCCGATCCAGACAATTACTATTATGAAAGTTCAGAGAGTAGCCTATTCGATTGGCGCTGGGGAAATTTCACCAACAGCTTGAACTGGCGCTGGATTATTTCGCCGAGACTCATTGCCAAAAGCTCTATCGCTAACAGTCGTTTTAGATTTGGTGTGGACTTTAATTATGCCGATGAAGGCTTCAGCCAAAGCGACTATGATTCATCTTCCTGGCAGTCTTCATTTGGGTTTGACCTCTTTGATCGCATTAATGATCACAGTATTGAAACCGATT
The DNA here is from genome assembly GCA_013202385.1 of Fidelibacterota bacterium. GTDB lineage: Bacteria > Fidelibacterota > UBA8477 > UBA8477 > JABMPR01 > JABMPR01. The sequence goes on along the minus strand of JABMOT010000093.1, from coordinate 10,286 downwards.
TGACCTGGTTGATGAATGATGAGCATACCATCAACGGTGGATTTCAGTGGAAGCAGGTTGATTTTAATCTGGGCATGATCATTGGGTCTGAATATTCCGCCGATACCTCCAGAGAAGTCTATCTGGATACACTCATGTGGATGGAATCAAAACCAGTGGAAACCGCATTTTATCTTCAGGATAAATGGAGTGTCAGTCCTTTACTATCGTTACAGACGGGACTACGACTGGCTCATTATTCACCTCACAACAAGATATATTTTGAACCTCGTTTGGGGCTAAAACGCTTCCTCAATGAGAATCTCTCACTGAAAGCCAGCGTTGGTCGCTACCATCAGTTTCTCACAGTGGCCAACCCACCTGATGAAAATCTTAGATTTCTAGACATCTGGTTTGGTATTCCAGGCGACCGGAAGGCACCTCGATCCGATCATTATATCCTTGGCTTGGAATATATGACCGACTCGGATTACCTGTTTCGAGCCGAGACATACTACAAAAGCTTTGACAACCTGCTTACCTTGAAACCCACCGAACTTATTGCCATCGATGAGGACGGATCTGTACATATTGACCCGTTCAACGAATTCTGGGACACTGACGCCTATGCCCAGGGTTTTGAACTTCTCTTAAAGAAGCTCAGCGGAAACGTGAGAGGCTGGGTTGGCTATACCTTTGCTGAAACCAAGCGGAAGTATGAAGAACAGGATTGGTATTTCCCCAAGTACGATAGAACCCATACCCTAAATGCAGTAGCTGATTGGGCCCTCACAGAAAAATTGCATTTTAGTACAGCACTGACCTACTCCTCTGGAAATCCCTACACAGCAGTCATTGGTCGTTCGGAGAACTGGCAAGAGGAACAATACGGAGTCAGCGACTATTGGTATAACCAGCAAAGCTATCTGTACGGGGAGCGAAATGCAGAGCGCTATCCTGACTATTTTCGCCTCGATGTAAGCCTTAAGAAGCGATCTACATGGCGTTACGGTACTAAGGAGTGGTATTTCCAGGTATTGAACGTGACCAACCATTTGAATGTGTTCACTTACATTCACCAAACACGGGAAGAGTACGATCGCCAGGCGCGGGAATACATCAATAAGGGCGTTCAGAGAGCAGGCATTCCCATGTTTCCCTTCTTTCCCACATTTGGAGTGAAGTATGAATTCTAAATTCTTTCCCACCATTCACCTGCGAGGAGATCGCAACGCATTTATCAGGATCATGGCCTTCGGATTATTGGTGATGATCGTGATTTCATGTGGAAATTTGGGTTGGGAATCCATTGATACTGATAATGAAGAGCTGTTGAATATTTTTGGAGTCATCAGTTTGGATGATTCACTGCAAAGCTTTGTGATTGTACATAAGACTCTTGATACTGCTGGTCCAGAGGATATCGTGACTGGCAAGGACACAGTATACTTCGATGTCTGGGAATATTATGATGTTAACCTTCAGCAGACCGTACGTGATACTTTCTGGTACGAGACGCCCTGGATTCGAACATTGTATGAGTCGCGTTATCTTGTAAAGGATGCTACAGTCATTATCTCAGATGGTACTCATGATTATTTATTTGTGCGCCAGCCTCAGGAGCATCCCAATGATCGATACGATTATGGCTACAGTGGTGTTTTCAGTGATGAAGCCGTCTATCTTGATCTTACGGGTAACTTTTCCCCTCAACCAGATACTGATTATAGTCTGACCATCAATACTACAGGTGGTCTCAACGCCACTGGGTCCCTGCGGACACCTCCTCTACCGGTGATCAAGGAGTCCCTCCTCCCAGACACTGTTTCTGTCCGCAACCTATTTGGGATCGAATGGGGGTATGCCGGGGATTTCGCAACAGTGGTGGCAATCGATCGTGTGAACGATTTTAGTGAATATTGGGTATGTGGTATTGAACAGTGGAGTTCTCTTGAGAAGGGCGATACAACCTGGACATCCAGTTTCCCCTCATATTGCTTTGAAGATGGCTACGAGCAGGATCCGGACACACGAGTCCTGATGGATATCAGACTCAGGTTCCTCGATCAAAACTATTCTGACTACTTCCTGGCTACAGGAGGTGCGTCAACCATTTCGAATATCCTTCTAGGTGAGGGTGGTATCGCAGCGGGTTACGGGATTGAAGGGGGTTTTGGTGTGTTCGGCGCGCTGAGTGCAGATTGGATCCGGCGCATAGCTACCCCCTAAACAGTTATTTCAAGTATACCATTTTTTGGTGTCTATGAACATTCCCCCTGAATGTAGCTGATTCCATATCTACGCTTAGCAGATAAATCCCCCCTTCAATTTCTTCATCCGAATTGTTCGTGGCATCCCAGATAAATTCGTGGGAACCTGCATTCAGAGCTTTTGAATTCAATGTTTTAATAATCCGGCCTTGAAGATCATAGATACTCATCATGACCAACCCTGATTCTGTAACCTGAACCAGGATACGGGTTGAGGGATTAAACGGATTCGGATAGTTTGTCACCAACCGACTTCGATTGGGAGCAGGAAAATTTTTGCCATGAAGTGTGGAGCTGGTGAGGGTGAATTTTGTGGAGTCAATCACGAAGGGTGAATTATCCATCTGGTCGTAAAATGACTGAAATCGATTGACCTCGGGAAGATCGTAGGTAAATAAATCCGCCACAAAGCGCGGGGCAATACTCTGGTAATTCAAAATAGCAGTAATTGTGTAATCCTCAGCGGAGTTAAGGCTTGCCACTCTATAATGAATAACATCCCTACCACTTCCCTGATCGTTAAAATCGTCATCCTCTATTGCCTGGCCCTCGACGCGGGTAGAATCAGCAGCAATCCCCTCTGACGAATAACCCCTGGGAGGGATCCTATTGTCTTTTAAATATCCTGCGATTCTGAGCAGGGTGTACGTTTTTTCTCCATTTAAATCCATTGGGATATTCTGATAGATTTGGACCTGATCCTCAGTGCTGATCAATTGATGATGCGATTCATAAATGGAATCCAATCCGAAGATCTCCCCGCTTTCATCCCAGGCTCCAGAATGAAATAGTATTTCGCCAAAGCTATTCGCAACTTTTAGTTCTACCCAGGCGCGGCGACTTGGGTAAGCGGTAGGAAATTTGTGTCCCGAAAGATTTTGCACACCGACACCTAGATTCAGAGTATCACCTGTGATGTTCCACTCAGCTACAAGATCGAGGGCAGCAGTCTGATTTTGTAAAAGTTTCATTGTCCGAGAAATGCTGGAGTCAAAGTGAGCTGAGCTAGCTGTTACACCAAGTTCGGCGCCAAAATCTCTTAAGAGTTTCAGCATAAATACATTTCCACCAACAAATTCATGGGTGTGGAGCGGATTCCGCGTTCCTAGCCACTGGGGTCGGTTTGACAAAACAATATTATCTTCAATAGCTGGCATGTGGCAGGTCTGGCATTCCATCCCGAGTGCCGGATAATCACTATTGAGCCATTCTAGATAAGGTACTTGTTCTGGAGCTTCACCAGCCACTTCACCAGCATCATCAACGTAAGGCGTGAATAAGGTGTGGCAGGTTGCACATAATTCAGAACGCTCCACATGAGAACTGAGCACAGGTGTATAATTCACCATGCTTTGCATGGGTCCCACAACAGGAGAGGAAAAGGGACCATAAATCAGGCGATCATTGTCAATGTTAAAGTGACCGGAGAAACTAGAGACTTCACCCAGGTTTTCAGCCTTAATCTGATGACATACTGCACAGCTGACTCCATCCAGTGCCAGAGGATCCAGTAGCATTTCCGAGATTGTGTAGTCCACCTGTCCATCTTGGGCTGCTTGCGAATTGCCAATAGGGGCATGACAGGATGTACACTTATCCTCTATGAGTGTCTGCAAATGGGGATGAGCACTAATCTCAGCTTGAACTTTTGCCTGCCAGAGAGGATCCTTGGCAGCGTTGGCCATCATGGTAGAACGCCAGTAGGAGCTTTGAGAGACATCCTTGCCATAACTATCCAGTAAAGCAGCGGGGTTAGGCGACCCCCGAACATGGCAGGTTGCACAGTTTCCAGATCCGACAAATACACTTGTCTGCCCCAACGGTAATGACTGAGCCTGGATTCCCACGGAAAAAATCGCCAACAAACAGACCTGGCTCAAGATTTTCATGCAATACCCCTCTTAATATTAAATTAGCATCCTTTTATGCTTTTGACATTTCAGTACAAATCAAATGCCCCGATAATTATCGAGGCATTTTGACACAGGGAGGATATTCCACTAGCTGGAATCTCTTTTTGTTGCCCTACTATCTCCTACCACGACCGGGTCTATTTCCAGGGCCATTTCCCCCTCTTCCATTTGCATCATCACCCATCCGACCTCCACGCTGACTTCCTCGTTCATGTCGGGGACCAAATTGGTGTTGGTCAAAGACCAATTGCTGGTCTGGAGTTAGCAATTCACGAATCTGATTGCGATGACCTTCCATAAGTGCCGTCATTGCTGTTTCATTGGCTGAGATGGCCGCTTCCAGCTCAGCAATCCGCGCTGCATCTGAATCCCCACTCCTTGTGAGTTGCCTTAACTCCAGCTCAAGGGTTCTGGTGTTTTGATGAATACCTTGCATGGCTGGTTGCATGGCTTCACGCAATGCTGTGATCTCCTGCATTTGTTCCGTTGTAAGATTCAGGCTTTCGTCCCATGTCATCTGGCGACCTCCACCTCGACGCCCCTGAGACAAAGCCAAAGAAGCAGTGAGTACGAGTAAAAAAACTATCCTTAATTTCATTTCAATCCTCATTATTGGTTCAAGTTAAAAGTGATTCCATAATTCATGCTCTCAAAATCATAAAGCAAATCATTCGATTCGTTCAGGATCCAGCCCGCATTGAATACGATTCCAAGTTCTGGAACCCACTCTCTATGCGAAGGATCCAGGTTTACATTCCAATAAAGTTGGATGCTATTTTTAGTATCAGACCGATTCATTCCGAGGGAAACATACGCTTCATCGACAATAACATAGTTATTATTCTCAAAATCAAATTCGTAAACTGGCACTTTGAGAAAGTTTTTTTCATGGAAAGAATATGACAACTTAAGAGAATGGTTTTTATGAAGGTTATACTGTAATCGTAGCGACGAAGACGGACCTTCCCAGCGAAATCGATCAATAAATGGATTATTCATTCCATCCTGCAAAATTAGCAGCGCGCTTTCATCATTAAGCATGGCTTGATAATCCAGCCATAGCGTAAGCCCAATCCTAGTTCCCAGGGATTGACTCAATCTGAGCTCTGAAGTGACTAACATTTTGTCAGGGATAGGATCAACCTCTATTGTTCGGATAAATCTTCCTTGCCCTTCAAGCACAGTCTGGGGCCAGAAATTTTGGTAAGCGAAAGCATTTCGAAAATTCAACGAAGTCTTTGATGGAAATGATTGATTCCAGGTAAAATGAATTTCGTGATCCGTATTGGATGCCTCTGAGACTTCCTCAAAACGATTGAAATTCACATCATAACCAGCAATGATCAATTGGGATGCTTTGAAGTAATATTTCCACTTCAAATAAAGACCAAATCCGCTGCTATTGTAATAACTGTAACTATCATGCTGTCGGTTCATGTAGGCAAATAGACCGGCAAATATTTGATTGTCTTCAATATTCAGATAACGCATTTGTAATCCCAGCTCTCCCTCACTGGAAGAATACTTGGATTCGGGATATATCTGAGTGTGGGATAAATCAACATACGCCCTGGTATGCTCTGACAAGACCGAACTCAGTGTGAAAATGCTGCTTCCAAAAGAGGCGTTTGGCACCAATTTACTACCCAGCAGGAATTCAGCGCTCCCAACAGCATTGTCAAAAGTATAAGTCAGCTCATTAGCCATTGCTTTGTGGGAGATAAGCGCCGTAAAAAGCCAAACCATGGATAAAATCGATTTGAGGCTGTTACCCTTAATATGAGTATAGATCAAACACATGTCTTTGTCTTTTCGATTAAGTTTCCAAGCCTTGCTGATAATATACACCTGATAAAGTTGCAGTTTAGTCTCATAATTGAATTGCCGTTTTGAGTTTTGATTTCATATATATGTGGGGAAGGAATTTCTCCCTCCCCCACAAACTGAAATCATTAATTCGGATTATTTACTTTTGATCGTGCCTTAGGAACGGGCGCGGAATCTGGAGTAAGCTCACCGGGTCTGGGTCCATGACCATGACCAAAACCAGGTCGATGACCGCCTGGACGATGTCCACCATCATCATTTGGACGTACATAATCTTCATCATACCTATTAGGTATGCCGTCACCGTCTGCATCTGGTGCATTATCGTTGTAGCCATCCCCATTTTCGTCCACGAAATTTGGGTTTACATAATCTTCGTCAGCATAATTTGGGATGCCATCACCATCTTCATCTGGAGCATTGTCATTGAATCCATCACCGTTTTCATCTACAAATCCACCACGAATATGACGACCATTATCGTGACCTCCAGGCGTTCCTCCATTTGCCGGGACATAATCTTCATCCGCATAATTCGGGATACCATCACCATCAGCATCTGGTGCATTGTCATTGAAACCATCACCGTTTTCATCTACAAATCCACCAGGACCGTTTCCTCCGTTTCCTCCACCTCCTTGTGCATAAAGAGGATTGACTACAGCGAACAAGCTCATTGCTGCTAGCATCACCACGACTGTCATTAGATACTTTCTCACTTTTTTCTCCTTATCATGTTTTGGTTTATTCCAATTTTGATACCCTCCATAGTCCAATCTCTATGCCAGCATATTTAAGAAGCTACAATATTGATCTTAATGATTGTTATAATTAGACTTGCAGGGATTTCATTTCCATGAGATCGAAGTCAGCATGTCGACAAACAAGGACAATTTCGACATTATTGTCGAGATAGTAAGAGCGAGCGAAAAATTTATGCTATTTTCCAGGCTGGGATTAGAATCCCAGCCTGGAAGCAAATTGGTATATAGCTATTTTAAATTATACTTTTGAAGTTTGTAACGTAATACTCGCTCGCTGATGCCCAGACGGCGGGCACATTCGCTCTGGTTGCCGGAAGCTTCATTTAGCACTTTCTTAATTAGCTCTGCCTCGAGATCACCGACTGATTTTTTGAGTTTGCCAGTCTCCTCAAGATGAGTTTTAGCTGCCTGAAGATTAAGACCGGCAGGTAGAATCTCAGTCCCTTGACATAAAAGCACAGCCCGTTCAATGAGATTTCCCAGTTCACGCACATTTCCAGGGAAATGGTAAGTTTCAAGTGCTTTAAGCGCTGCTGTAGAAATGCCAAATTCACTGCGACCTTCGCGGATTGAGAATATTTTCAGAAAGTAGTGAGCCAGAGCCATGATATCAGCGCGACGATCACGCAAGGGCGGGATGTGGAGATTGATCACATTTAAACGGTAATAAAGGTCTTCCCGGAATTCCCCTATTTCGATGGCATGTAGCAAATCCACATTGGTGGCAGCTATGACGCGAACGTCAGATTTGAATACTTTGTTATTGCCAATTCGCTGAAACTCACCGCTCTGTAGAAATCTTAATAGCTTGGTTTGCATCTCAAGTGGTAAATCACCAATTTCATCAAGAAAAAGTGTTCCTTCATGGGCTTCTTCAAAGCGTCCTACGCGTTGAGACGTTGCTCCAGTAAATGCACCCTTCTCATGGCCAAACAATTCACTTTCTATGAGATGACTGGGCAAGGCGGCACAGTTCACGGCCACCATGGTTTTTTTTGAGTGGGAAGAATGCGTATGGATATATTTGGCAAGTACTTCTTTTCCAACTCCAGTTTCCCCCGTAATCAATACAGTAACCTGGCTGGAGGAAATCCGTTTCGCCTGATCAAGGATCTTAATCATGACTGGGTCCTCAGTCAGATAGTCATTTGCTCCCCGTATTTCAGCAGGCTCACTGTCGCCTGCTTTCCGCTGGAATGCCAGATACGTTTCTATCCCAGTGATCATCCCTTCCAGCTCATCAAGGTTTACAGGTTTTGTGAGAAAATCCCAAGCTCCTGCCTTCATTGAATTGACAGCAATGTCAACCGTTCCAAAAGCCGTAATTAAAACCAGAATAGCACTGGGATGACGTACCTTCACCTCTTTCAATAAGTCAAGACCCGTCATATATGGCATTTTATAATCTGAGAGTACGATGTCAACGGGATGAGTGTACATGTGGGCCAGTGCGGTCTGCGCTGAATCGGCTGTTACAACCTGATATCCTAACTTTTGAAGGAAACCAGCCAAGGAATCTCGTTGCGACTTTTCATCATCCACTATCAATATTTTTGTCATGGTTTTACCGGTAAAATAATTTCAAATTTGCTTCCGCCATCAGTCTCACTTTTAACTTCGATGCTACCGTGATGATCGGCAATGATTTTATGTGTCAGCGCCAGCCCAACCCCTGTCCCCATATCTTTGGTTGTATAATACAGATCGAATACCCGGTTCAATTGATCACTGGCGATACCGATCCCGTTATCCTCCACTGCTATCACAACCCTATCTTTCACGCGTCTGGCGCTGATCTGAACTTCTCCTCCATTCGTACAAGCTTCCAGAGCGTTTTTCACGAGATTAGAGATCGCTTGCTTCAGATATTCTGAATCCGCCTCAAATTGAATCGAATCAGACTTCACTTTTAGCTTGACATGGTTAGCCAGAGCCTGAGAGTGATATAGTTCCTCAATCTGGCCTAAGAATTCACTCATATTTATTTGGGAATACGTAATGGGAGTCGGTCTGGTGTACTCTAAAAATTCCTGTAATGACTGATTAATCCGACCAATTTCTAAAACCATGGTACCCGTCAAGGAGTGATAGCCTTCTACGTCCTCAGTCGGATTAAATTCACGTTTCAAGCGCTGCGCAACAATGCCGATTGCATTCAATGGATTTCTAATTTCATGGGCAACGCCTGCGGCCAGCTCGCCCATTGCAGCTTGTTTCTCTCGCAAATGATTTAACCGTTCCAGTCGATGAACTTCGCCTTCAATTCTTATTTTTTCTTTTTTAAGGAAAGCCTCATTTTGACGAGTCAGAAGAAATATGAGAGTTACAAAAGCCAGAATTGTAAGGAGTGCCGTTCTTATGAGAATTTGATAAATCACCTGGCCTTGAAGACTTAAAAGGGTATCGGCTTTGAAGCCTATTCTAACTTCGCCCAAAATTGAATTGAAGAATACGGGTCTCACCACTTCCAGCAGCTGATTATCACCTTTTGTAACTTTGTATAGAATGTCCGCAATGCTTTCCCGCACCCAGCTGCTATCAATGATTATGCTATCTTTGGAAACATAATAGGGTTCGCGATTGTCAATGGCCAGTTGGAGATATTGTAGACCATTTACACCAAGCAACTCTTCAAGCGCAGTTTCCATTGCCGTTAAATACTTGAAATCTGCTTCTGCCTCCACTGTAAGATGGCAGGCAAGTGCGCCTCCACCATTCCTGGCAATGGCCACCAGAAAATCAGATTCTCTATTTATCGCAGATGTTCTTGAAGCAATAGTTACGGGGTCTTGATCGATACCCACAATAATCAAATCAGTTTCCCCAGAGAATATCGGTGCCAGTTGAGCCTGAATCCAGCTACCTTGAATTTGACTTGTGACCTTGTTTCCGGGCGATTCCCTTTTGGCCGCGTGCTCAATCTGACCCTGCTTGTTATAAATAGTTACCTGAAGGTTGGTTTCAGCATTAACCATTTCTTCAATTTTACTGGTTGAAATTTGCTCCTGAGCATCGATAAGATTTACGATACTTAGCAGATCAATGGCACGATCGATATAGGACTGCTTGAGCTCTTCTGTTAGAAAGGCTTGGCCACTCCCGCTCTGGGCGATAACCGCGGCTGTCATAGCAGCTTGACTCTGAACCAATTGCAAGAGATCACGATAACGGGAGCGATATTCCAGATAGCTGGAGCTTATTAACAACCCTAACAAGACCACGTAAAGGGTGACGTACCAAGGTTTAAGGCGAAGCAGGTTTTGAACTGTTTTTAACAATCAAGTCCCCTCTTTATTACATATTTCGGACTTAAAAAAATAAATGGGGTTTGAACAAGACCTATACAAATCTTTCGCACAGGCATTCTGTTCTAAGTGATCTAACTTTTGTTTAATTTTTTTTAAAAAGAAGAGGCTGTCCCAAAAGGGTAGCCTCTTTTTTTTGTAATCTGGGGTGTATTCAACGCAATAATACTTGCATATATAGTTGTTAATATAATAGTTGTATATGAATAAGCCAACCCTGTCCAAAGT